>JAQGLR010000257.1 GCA_028292765.1 Massilia sp.
ATCCGGGCGCAGGAAGGCTCGATCGCCGAGATCGACCGCGACACCGTGGCCTATCACTTCCACGAGCCGCTGGGCGTGGTGGGGCAGATCATCCCCTGGAATGTCCCGATCCTGATGGCGGTCTGGAAGCTGGCGCCGGCGCTCGCCGCCGTCAACTGCGTGGTGCTGAAACCCGCGGAGCAGACCCCGGCCTCGATCATGGTGCTGATGGAACTGATCGGCGACCTGCTGCCTCCGGGCGTGCTCAACGTCGTGAATGGGTTCGGGCTCGAGGCGGGCAAACCGCTGGCCTCCAGCAAGCGCATCGCAAAAATCGCCTTCACCGGCGAGACCGGCACCGGGCGCCTGATCGCGGGCTATGCCGCGCAAAACCTGATCCCCGTCACGCTCGAACTGGGCGGCAAGTCGCCGAACATCTTCTTCGCCGACGTCATGGACGCGGACGACGACTTCTTCGACAAGTGCCTGGAAGGCTTCGCGATGTTCGCGCTGAACCAGGGTGAAGTGTGTACCTGCCCGTCGCGCGTGCTGGTGCAGGAATCGATCTACGAGCGCTTCATCGAGCGTGCGCTGGCGCGGGTCGCGGCGATCAGGCAGGGCAACCCGCTCGATTCAGGCACCATGCTCGGCGCCCAGGCCTCGCAGGAGCAGCTGGAAAAAATCCTGTCCTACCTCGACATCGGCCGCCAGGAAGGCGCCGAGGTGCTCGCCGGCGGCGCGCGCCAGTCGCTGGACGGCGACCTGAAAGGCGGTTATTACGTGCAGCCGACCGTGTTTAAGGGCGACAACAAGATGCGCATCTTCCAGGAAGAGATCTTCGGACCGGTGGTGTCGGTGACCACCTTTACCGACGAGGCCGACGCCCTGCGAATCGCCAACGACACCCTGTATGGCCTGGGCGCCGGGCTCTGGACGCGCGATGCTTCGCGCGCCTTCCGTGTCGGCCGCGCGATCCAGGCCGGGCGCGTCTGGACCAACTGCTACCACCTGTACCCGGCCCACGCCGCGTTTGGCGGTTATAAACAGTCGGGCGTCGGCCGCGAGAACCACAAGATGATGCTCGACCACTACCAGCAGACCAAGAACCTGCTGGTCAGCTACAGCCCGAAGGCGATGGGCTTTTTCTGAATATGCAGATCGACCACTCCACGAACGGCGCACCTGACCGGGTATGCGCCACCGCCGCTGCACTGGCCTTCATCGGCCAGCTGCGCGAGCGGCATGGCCCGCTCATGTTTTTCCAGTCCGGCGGCTGCTGCGACGGCAGCGCCCCGATGTGCTACCCGGCGGGCGAATTCGCCATCAGCGACACCGACGTCTGCCTCGGCAGCCTGGATGGCGTGCCGTTCTACATGGGTGCGGAACAGTTCGCCTACTGGGAACATACGCAGCTCATCATCGACGTCGTGCCTGGTAACGGCGGCATGTTCTCGCTCGATAACGGCACCGGGCAGCGTTTCCTTACCCGCTCGCGCCTGTTCGAGGATGTCGAGCTGCGCCTGCTGCAAGGCGGGGCGCCGGCCCTACCGCATTCACCGCAATCCTTTACGACATGGAAGGCCACATGAAAACGAGAGCAGCCATTGCCTGGAAAGCCGGACAACCCTTGTCCATCGCCGAAGTCGACCTCGAAGGCCCGCGCGCCGGCGAGGTACTGGTGGAAATCAAGGCCACCGGTATTTGCCACACCGATTACTACACCCTGTCCGGCGCCGACCCCGAAGGCATTTTTCCCGCCATCCTCGGGCATGAAGGCGCCGGCATCGTGCTCGAGACCGGGCCAGGGGTCACCTCCGTCAAGCGCGACGACCACGTGATCCCGCTGTACACGCCGGAATGCCGCCAATGTAAATTCTGCCTGTCGCGCAAGACCAACCTGTGCCAGTCGATCCGCTCCACGCAAGGCCGCGGCCTGATGCCTGACGCCACTTCTCGCTTTTCGCTCGACGGCCAGCAGCTGTTCCACTACATGGGCACCTCGACGTTTTCCAACTACATCGTGGTGCCGGAAATCGCGCTGGCGAAAATCCGCGAGGACGCGCCTTTCGACAAGGCCTGCTATATCGGCTGCGGCGTCACCACCGGCGTCGGCGCGGTGGTGTTTTCGGCCAAGGTCGAGGCGGGCGCCAACGTCGTCGTGTTCGGCCTGGGGGGCATCGGCCTGAACGTCATCCAGGGCGCACGCATGGTCGGCGCCGACAAGATCATCGGCGTCGACCTCAACCCGGCGCGAGAAGAGATGGCCCGCAAGTTCGGCATGACCCATTTCATCAACCCGGCCCAGGTTGAAAACATCGTCGACCACATCGTGCAGCTGACCGATGGCGGCGCCGACTTTTCGTTCGAGTGCGTCGGCAACACGACCGTGATGCGCCAGGCGCTCGAGTGCACGCACAAGGGCTGGGGCCAGTCGTTCATCATCGGCGTCGCCGCTGCCGGCCAGGAAATCAGCACGCGGCCGTTCCAGCTGGTGACAGGCCGCCAGTGGAAGGGTTCGGCTTTTGGCGGCGCGCGCGGCCGCACCGACGTGCCGAAGATCGTCGACTGGTACATGGACGGCAAGATCAATATCGACGACCTGATCACGCACACCCTGCCGCTCGATCGCATCAACGAGGGTTTCGAGCTGATGAAGAGCGGGCAATCGATCCGCTCGGTGGTGCTGTACTAATACGGCGTTTTTTTGGACCAACCAACAGGGAGACCGAACATGAGCAATGACATCAATAGCGATATGGGCAGTGGAGTAAAAATCCATCCTGCCGTCGACAACGGCATCAAGCCGGCCGCGCCGAATTTTTCGGGCGGCACCCTGACCTGCCAGTGCGCCACCAACCCGGTGACGGTGGAAATCACGAGCCAGGTCGCGCATAACCACGTCTGCGGCTGCACCAAATGCTGGAAGCCGGCCGGGTCGCTGTTTTCCCAGGTCGCCGTGGTCGGGCGCGACAAGGTCAAGGTGACCGCCAACGCCGACAAGCTCGCCGTCGTCGACACCTCCGCCACGATCCAGCGCTATGCCTGCCGCGACTGCGGCGTGCATATGTATGGCCGCATCGAGAACACGGCGCACCCCTTCTACGGCCTCGACTTCGTGCACACCGAACTGTCGCGCGAGAGCGGCTGGGCGCCGCCGGAGTTCGCCGCCTTCGTGTCCTCGATCATCGAGTCCGGCGCGCGTCCGGAAAACATGGGTGCGGTCCGGGCGCGCCTGACCGAGCTCGGCTTGCCGCCCTACGACGCGCTGTCGCCGCCGTTGATGGACGCCATTTCGACCCATGTCGCCAAGGCACGCGGGGTGCTCCAGGAAGCGTAGGGCCGCCCTGGCAGCAGGACGCAGGGTGGGAGCCGCCCATCCTGCGTCGCGTTTCAAATTAACTGTGGTTACCGGAGAGAAGAATGAAGCGATCGCACTTGCTGCCGTTGTCGACCCTGCTGGCCGCGCTTGCAGCTCCTGCGGCACATGCCAACGATTTCCCGACCAGCAGCCGCGTGGAGTACGTACTGGAATGCATGCAAAAGCACGGAAGCAAGGGCGAATACCTCTACAAGTGCTCCTGCGTCATCGATCACATTGCCAAGGCCATGACACACGACGAATACCTCGAGATGTCGACCTCCTTGCGCAACCAGACCATTGCCGGCGAGCGCGGCGCCGTGTTTCGCGACCCTCCACCGGTAAAGGAGATGGCCGGCAAGTACAAGACGATCCAGGCCAACGCCAACAAGGCGTGTTATGTGCCGCAACGGTGAAGCACTGCCGGGCCTGGTGTTGCGTCATGGATGACACAAGGCCAAGCGGCACTGTCTCGAATCTGAACAAGGTGTCACAGCCATGCCCCATCGGGTCACTGGCACTGCACTGGCACCGCATTGGCACGTTTAGTGCTGTGTACATGTGGGGCGATCCCCACGCTGAGGTGTTGCAGGGCCAGGAGCCCGCTCTAACCAGTCGGGCCGCTATAAAAACCATAGGAGACTTCATCATGTCATTCGCAACGAGACTCATCCGCTGGTGGCCATGCCTGGCACTGGCCGCCGGACCGGCGATGGCTGCCGATTCGGATGTCGCAAAGCTGACCAAGGACTCGAAGAACTGGGCGATGCAGTCCGGCGACTTTGCCAACCACCGGTTTAGCGAGCTCAAGCAGATTAACGCGCAGAACGCCAGGGACTTGCAGGTGGCCTGGACCTTCTCGACCGGCGTGCTGCGCGGCCACGAAGGCGGACCGCTGGTCATCGGCGACACCATGTACATCCACAGCCCCTTCCCGAACAAGGTGTTTGCGATCGCACTGGAAGACCAGAGCATCCGCTGGAAGTACGAACCGAAGCAGGATCCGACCGTGATCCCGGTCATGTGCTGCGATACGGTCAACCGCGGCGTTGCCTATGCGAATGGCAAGATCTTCCTGCAGCAGGCCGACACCACGCTGGTGGCGCTCGATGCCAAGACCGGCAAGGAACTCTGGAAGAACAAGGTCGGCGATCCGAAGATCGGCGAAACCACCACGAATACGCCCCACATCTTCAAGGACAAGCTCATCACCGGCATCAGCGGCGGCGAATTCGGCGTGCGCGGACGCATCACCGCGCACGACCTGAACACCGGCAAAGTGCTGTGGAAAGCCTGGAGCACGGGACCCGATAACGAACTCCTGGTCGATCCTGCGAAAACCATGACCTGGACCGATGGCAAGATGGCGCCGATCGGCCCGGACTCCTCGCTGAAAAGCTGGAAGGGCGACCAGTGGAAGCTGGGCGGCGGCACCACCTGGGGCTGGTACAGCTATGACCCGGCGACCAACCTGATGTACTACGGCACCGGCAACCCGAGCACCTGGAACCCGCGCCAGCGTCCGGGCGACAACAAGTGGTCGATGACCATCTTCGCACGCGACCTCGACACCGGGATGGCGAAATGGGTCTACCAGATGACGCCGCACGACGAGTGGGACTATGACGGCGTCAACGAAATGATCCTGGCCGACATCAAGGTCAAGGGCCAGCCGCGCAAGGCGCTGGTCCACTTCGACCGCAACGGCTTTGCCTACACGATGGACCGCGTCAGCGGCGAACTGCTGATCGCGGAAAAATACGATCCCAAGGTGAACTGGGCGACCCACGTCGACATGAAGACCGGCCGGCCGCAGGTCGTGGCGAAGTACAGCACCGACAAGAACGGTCCCGATTTCAATTCGAAAGGTATCTGCCCCTCGGCCCTTGGCACCAAGGACCAGCAGCCGGCCAGCTTCAACCGCAAGACCGGCCTGTTCTATGTGCCGACCAACCACGTCTGCATGGATTACGAGCCGTTCCAGAGCGAGTACACGGCCGGCCAGCCCTATGTCGGCGCGACGCTCTCGATGTATGCGGCGCCGAACAGCCATGGCGGCTTGGGTAACTTCATCGCCTGGGATGCGGGCACCGGCAAGATCGTCTGGTCCAGGCCCGAGAAGTTTTCGGTCTGGAGCGGGGCGCTCTCCACTGCCGGCGACGTCGTGTTCTACGGCACCCTGGAAGGCCACATCAAGGCCGTCGACCTCAACGGCAAGGAATTGTGGAGGTTCAAGACGCCGTCCGGCATCATCGGCAACGTCCATACCTGGGAATACAAGGGCAAGCAATACATCGGCGTGCTGTCCGGCATTGGCGGCTGGGCCGGGATCGGCCTCGCGGCCGGCCTGACCAAGGGCACCGAAGGCCTGGGCGCGGTGGGCGGCTACAAGGACCTGGCCAGGTACACCGAGCTTGGTGGCGTGTTGACGGTGTTCGCATTGCCGGACCGGGCAGTGTCGACCGGGTCGGCAACGGCCATGCGTAACAAGTGAAGCGCCCGCCAGGATATTGGCGGGCTGTGTGTTAAAGACGGTTGCCGGTCGCAGCACCGGCAACCGTGCCTCGTTTCCAGGAATGACTATGAACAGATTCACGAAGAACGCAGCGGCCGCGGCCGCTTGCTGGGCCCTGGCCGCGCTGCCCGGCCTGCTGTCCGCACCCGCCGTCGCGGCGGATAACGCGCCCTACAAGGTAGTCGAAGGCAACAAGGTCGATGCGCAGACCCTGAGCGGCTGGCGCACCTGGCGCGCCATGGCTTGCGAACGCTGCCACGGCGCCGCGCAGGAAGGCATGGTCGGCCCCTCGCTGGTGGACAGCCTGAAAGTACTCAGCAAGGACGAATTCAAGGCCGTCGTGCTGAAGGGGCGGATCGAGAAGGGCATGCCGAACTTCGATACCAGCAAGATGGTGAGCGAAAACATCGACAGCCTGTACGCCTACCTGAAGGGGCGATCGGATGGCGCCATCCAGCCTGGCCGGCTCCAGGAGATGAACAAATGAAGCAGCGGCCAGGGCGGGGAGCGAGGTGGCGGGCGAGCTGGCGAACGCTGCTCGCAGGCGCTGCCTGTGCGCTGGCCGGCCTGGGCGGCCCGGCACGCGCCCAGGATGCCCCTGCACCCGGCCAGGACAAGGTGCTGCGGGTCTGCGAGGATCCAAACAACCTGCCGTTGTCGAACCGTGCACAGGCCGGCTTCGAGAACAAGATCGCCACCCTGTTGGCGCAGGAACTGGGGTGGAAGCTGGAGTACACCTGGTTCCCGCAGCGGATGGGGTTCATCCGCAATACCTTGCGCGCCAAGGAAGAAAATTCGGACCGCTTCAAGTGCGACCTGGTCATTGGCGTCCCCAAAGGCTTCGACATGGCCGCGACCACGCGCCCGTATTACCGGTCCACTTACGCCATGGCCTATGTCAAGGGCAAGGGACTGGACCGGGTACGCAGCCTGGACGATTTGCTGGCGCTCGACGCCGGGCAACGCAAGAAATTGCGCTTCGGCGCCTTTGCGGGCTCGCCCGTCACCGACTGGTTGCTGCAACACGACCTGATGGAACAGGTCGAGTGGTACCAGAGCCAGACCGGCGACGCCGACCAGTATCCCGGTGAAATCATCGAGAAGGACCTCGCCGGCGGCAAGATCGACGTGGCGTTTGCCTGGGGGCCGATTGCCGGTTACTTCGCCAGGAACGCAAGGACCGTGCCGATTATGGCCGTTCCATTGGCCTCGCCGCCGGGGCTGAAGTTCGATTTCGAGATTGCGATGGCGGTGCGCCATGCCGACAAGGACTTCCGCCAGCGTATCGACGGGCTGATCGTCGCGAACGAAGGGAAGATTCGCGCCATCCTCACGCAATATGGCGTGCCGCTGCTCGAGCCGCAGGCCGCCGTGGCGCTGGCTCCCCCACCGGCGAGGAAACCATGAGCATTCCGGCAAGCTTCACGCCACAGCCCGTGTCGGGGCAGGCGCCAGGGCGGAAACGCGCCCGGTGCCCTGGCTTTCGTCCCGGCTCCGGATCTGGCTTCCGTCTTGGCTCCCGCCTTGGCTCTCGCCTTGGCTCTCGCCTTGGCGTGGCGGTCCTCGCCCTGTTCGCACTCGGGACCGCCGGTGCGCAACCCGTTTCGCCTGCCGAAGTCCTGTTGTTCGAGACCGACCACCTTACCCGGATGAAGGCGCCGGCCACCCTGGTCTATGAGTTCCGCAGGCTGAGCAACGTCGAGCCCGCGTTTACCGACAGCGTCCAGCTCGACGTTTCCCGCAACAAGGGACAGGTGCACGCCGTGCTGCGCTTCCTGAGCGGTAAGCGCAAACAGGCCCTGCCGGAAGTGGCCGACGCGCACGGCAACCCGGTGCTGCTCGGCTTTCTCGAGCACGACAT
Organism: Massilia sp.; assembly: GCA_028292765.1. Lineage (GTDB taxonomy): Bacteria > Pseudomonadota > Gammaproteobacteria > Burkholderiales > Burkholderiaceae_D > Telluria. Next base: position 7,714 of record JAQGLR010000257.1, read on the forward strand.
CGCCGAGATGAAGCGCCTGACCGGCGGCTCGGTCGGTTATTTTCGCAAACGCATCCGCCTTGCCCTGGCCGACGGCGCGCAGGTGACGCCGCAACGCATCACTTACGGGGGCAAGACGGTGGAGGCAAAGGCAGTGCGCATCCAGCCCTACCTGGACGATCCGCTGCATGCGCGCTTCGAGAACTATGTGCGCAAAACCTACACCTTCGTTCTCAGCGACCAGGTGCCCGGCGGCGTGTACCGGGTGAGCACCACGCTGGCGAACGCGGCAGGGAACGGGGCGCCGCCCGCCACGGTGGCAGCCCGCGCAACGCCTGCAGCCAACCAGCCCGGCAAGGCTGCACCAGGCGCGGCAATGCCCGTCATCGACGAAACGCTCACCCTGGTCAAAGTCACCGAACCGCGCGCTTGATCGTCGCTGATCGTCAATGCAGCACATGCCTGGACATCGAACCAGCCGGAGGCAGACGATGGCGCCCTTGAAAGTGTTTGCTTTCGATTATGTGATGGAGGGCGGACAGACGGCACGCGCGCTGCCGCGCGCGTTCACGCAGCAGGGCGAAATGCTGATCGACGCCCTGCTTGCCGACCTCGGAACCGTGCCGGGCGTCGAAGTGTGCACGATGGCGACGCTGCGCGCGCCGGGAGCGGGGGGTGCGCCCCCGGGCCTGTCCTTCGCCGAGCGCTTTGCCGCCTGCCTGCAGACGGCCGACGCGGTATGGCCGCTGGCGCCGGAGTCCGATGGCTTGCTGGAAAACCTGTCGCGCGACATCCTGCGTGGCAAGCGCATCCTGCTGGGCAGCGCACCGGGTGCGGTACGGGTCGCGGCAAGCAAGTTCAAGGTGGCACGGGCGCTGGCCGAGGGCGGGGTGCCGACCGTGCCCACCTATCGGCCGCATGCGTCGCTGCCGGAAGGCGAAGGCGCATGGGTCGTCAAACCCGATGACGGCGCCGGCTGCGTCGACACCCGCCTGTTCAGCAATCGCGCGGCGGCCCTCGCATGGATCCGTACCAGCGCGGCGCAAGGCTATATCCTGCAGCCGTTTGTCGCGGGCAAGCTGGGTAGTTTGTCGTTACTCTGTTGCGACGGCGCGGCGCGCCTGCTGGCACGCAACCAGGAGCGGGTGGTGGTGCATGACAACCGTTTCCATTTCCTGGGCAGTACCGTCAATGGACTGATCGATGCCGACGGCGCGCTCGAACGCCTGGCGCAGCAGGTGGCGGCCGCACTGCCGACCTTGTGGGGTTATGTCGGCGTGGACATCATCCTCACCGATCATGGCGCCGTGGTACTCGACGTCAATCCACGCCTGACCGCGGCGTATGCGGGACTGCATGCCTCGATCGGCTGCAACCCGGCCGGCCTGGTGATCGACCTGTTGAAGGCGCCGGTGCTGCCGGCGCTGCCCGCCAGGCGCCGCGTGGTCAGCGTCGACGTCGGCAGTGTCGACGGCGGCAGCTTCGAGGCCGGCGCCCCTACCTGATCACCACGCCCCACGGCAGCTTGCCTACCGCGATGTCCCGCAGCTTGGTGCGGCTGACTGTGTCGATCACGCTCACGTTATGGGAGCGGCCATTGGCGACGTACAGTTTTTTGCCGTCCGGCGTGAGCGCCATGTTCCAGGGGCGCTGGCCAACCGGCACGGTCGCCACCACCTGATTGCTTTTCGTGTCGATTACCGACACATTGGCGTCGCCGCCGTTCGAGACGTAGACATGGCTGCCGCTCGGGTGCACGGCGACGCCATTCGCGCGCAGCCCGGCCTTGATGCGTGCGACGACGGCAAAGCTGGTGGTATCGATGACGAAGACTTCGTTGGCGTTTTCGGCGGCGACATAGGCGCGGCTACCGTCCGGCAAGAAGCCGATGCCGCGCGGGCGGGCGCCAACGGCGACCTGGGCCACCTGCTTGCGGCTCGTAAAATCGATGATGTCGACGGCGTCGCCTTCCTCGGCGCTGACGAACAGCAGGCGCCCGTTCGGGCTGAACACCGCATGCTCGGGATTCTTGCCGCGCACGGGGATGGAGAAGGTCAGTACATTGTTGCGGGTATCGGTCACGGCGATCTCGTTCTTGCCCTCGACCGCGGCGACTACCCAATGTCCGTTCGGGGAAATCGAGACGCCTTCGGGCGACTCGCCCAGCGCGATGGTGGGGCCGAGTTTGCGCGTGCCGGGTTCGACCAGCTGCAGGCGATTGTTCGGCTGGTCGCTGACATACAGCCAACGGCCATCCGGACCGAGCGCAAGGCCGCGCGGCTTGGACCCGCCGGGCAGTTCGGCCACTACCTGGTCGCTCGCCGTGTCGATCACCGAAATCGTGCCCGACCCTTCGTTCGGCACATAGGCCATTGGCGCGGCAAGGGCGATCGCGGGCAGCGTGGCAAGGGGCAAGGAGGCCAGCGCCAGGGTGGCGGCAAGGCGGCGGATTGGCAGGATGGTCATCGGGTCTCCACAGGGTGGTTGAAAGGGGTGTCAACGTCAGGCGCGCCCGGTTTTGGCCAGATGCGCGACGACATGCGCGGCCACATGCGCAGCAGCAGGCGGTCGCGGTCGACCAGCATGTGCTTCGCGACCGCGAGCACGTGAATGGCGACCAGCAGCGCCAGCAGCAGTGCGAAAAGGCGGTGCGCGCCGTTGAAAAAGGCGTACAGGGCCTGGTCGTCCGGTCCCCAGGGCGCCCAGCGGACCACATTGAAGAACTTGACGCCGTGCTTGCTGAAGTTCGATCCGAGATAGCCCGACAGCGGCAGGGCCAGCATGCACACGTACAGGGCGATATGGCTGAACCGGGCCGCCCGGCGCTGCCAGGACGGTGTCGAGGCCGGCAGGGGAGGCGGTTTGTGCGCCAGGCGCCAGCCGAGGCGCAGCAGGATCAGGAGGCCGATCACGATGCCGCTGCTCTTGTGCAGGTTGACGTAATAGCCGCGTTCCGGCGTGCCACGCGGGATGTCCTCGAGCATCAGGCCAAAGGCGAACTGGCCGAGCAGCAGCAGCGCGATGAGCCAGTGCAGGGCGATCGCGTTAGCCGTGTAGCGCGCGGGCAGGGGGAGCTGTGTCGGGGCCTGCTTCGGGAACTGCGGCGGCGCGTTCATTGGGGCATTCATGGATCAATGGAACAGCGATTTGTCGGGATGCTCGATATTCAGGCGCTGCAGCTTGCGGTACAGCGTGTTGCGGCTGATGTTGAGTTCGCGGGCGACGCCGCTCAGGTTCCACTGGTGGCGTTTCAGCTCCTGCAGCAGCACCTCGCGTTCCGCGCATTCGAACGCGTTGAGTCGGGCTTCCACCTTTGTGTCCGCACTGGGCTCGATATTGCCGCCAGGCGCTGCGGCGGTGCTGGAAGCCGACGCGGAGGCCGGCGCAGTACCGGGCACGGCAGCGGTCATGCCGTGCACCATACCCGTCGCCGCCCCGGGAATGGTCCCGCTGCCGGCCAGGTTGTGCCGGTATTCGGGCGGCAAGTCGTGCACGGTGAGGCGGTCCGAGTCGCGCAGCGCGATCATGGTGCGCAGCAGGTGGCGCAGCTGGCGCAGGTTGCCGGGCCAGCGTTGCTGCTCGAGCAGGGCGATCAGGCTGACGTCGAGCTCGACCGGGCTGCCGGTGTCGCTTTCCTCGAATGCCAACTGGCGGATCAGCGCGCAGCGATCAAGGCGCTCGCGCAGCGGCGGCAGGGTGAAGGTGACGCCTTGCAGCCGATAGTACAAATCCTCGCGGAAGGCGCCGCTCTCGATCTTTTTGGCGAGGTCGCAG
>JAQGLR010000269.1 GCA_028292765.1 Massilia sp.
TCGGCGCCGGCGACGCCGTCGAGGTCGTAACGCACGGTGGCCTTTTCCATCGAACGCAGGTAGCGCATCGAACCGGTGTGGATGCCGAGCGCGGCGCGCATGGTCTTGCGGTCCAGGCCAGGCAGGCGCGCGAGCAGTTGCTTGTCGATGCCGATTGCCAGCGGCAGGCAGTCGCGGAAAGCCGGGAACTGTTGCTGCAGCTGCTTGAGCAGGGCGCGTGCCGAGGGCGCCGGATTTGGCTGTGACTGCTGCGGCTGCACCGCCGGCGCGGCCCCAGCTTCGGTATCCGGCGAGGTATCCGACGCCGTGGCCGACGCAGCAGCTTGCGCAGGATCGGACGCAGTATCCGGGACGTTCGCTGCCTCGGTATTCGGGTTTTCGGCTGGGGTAGGGGAGGTTGCGTCGACAGGCTCGGCGGCAGGACTGATGGTGTTCATTGACTTCATGGTAATAACAGGAATCCGAAGGATAGCATGCTGGCTCGCACTAGTGGCGCTGGCAATCGTGTGTCTTCGCCCGCGTGGCTGGGTGACTGGCGGCCCGCGCGCCCTGGTTGCGTGCGCCGCCGGTCGCGAAATCGTGTATGATCCGCCTCTTGCCCTGCGTGCGGCTTGCGTGCACGCAGAAAGATGGGAGAGTTGCCGGCAGACTCAAAAGCAACAATATGCGGTTTGGTTATATCTCATATTGAATATATCAATTATCACCGTTTCTTGCTTTGATGCATAATGCCGCCTGTCCCGTCACTACGATTCCCGATCTTGATCCCCGAGACAGATGCAAGCCCGTTTCCAGCCGACGGGCTTTTTTTCATTCCGACATGCACAGCGCGATTTTAACCACTGCTTCCCGAACCCCTGCCACGGACGGACCCGGCCTCGCCGGATGCCGCCGCAGGGGAAGGCATGCTTGATTTCCGGCCTGTCCGCCCTTAAATAGGGCCATCCCCGATTTGTTTCCCCGGCCCCCGCGGGCCATGCGCAATTTTGACCTCGCAGGCGTGCACCGCCTCGACAGGAGAGTTTTTTCATGAAGAACACCGCCAAGACACTGACACTGACAGCAAAGAAAGCCCCGGCCAAGAGCGCCGCTGCGCAGCTGGCGGTGCCGAAAACTGCGACCTCCTATTTCCTCGAAACGGAAGCAGCGGCCAAGGTGACGGTGGTTAAGACCCGTTCGCGCCTGGCTGCCCTGAAGGCGCAAGCCGACGAGGCCCCGGCGGCCGAGGCAAATATTCCGGTTGAAGCCATGCCGGCCGAAGCCGTGCCGGCGCAAGCCGCCGCCGAGACAGCGCCGGCAGCAGCGGCGCCGGCCGCGCAAGCGCCCGCGCCCGCAGCGGCGTCCGACGCCGAGTTCACCGACTACCTGGCGCCGACCAGCGCGGCTGCGGCCCCGGCCGTGGTCGTGAAGAAGCGCGGCTCGAAGCTGGCCGCCCTGAAAGCGGCCGGGGAAGCGCAGGCTGTCGAGGCCCCAGCGGCGTCCGTCGCGCCGGCGCCGGCCGAAGCGCCCTCCGGCGCCGCCGCATCCATGGCTGAAGACGCGCCGAAAGCCGCCCGTGCCCGCACCGTGCGCCGCATCGAGCCGGCTCCTACCGTGATCCAGACCGGCGGCAGCTCCGTCAGCCAGACCACCGACGCCGCCACGCTGGCCGCCATCGACACCACCGGCTACCTGCTGCCGCAGGTGAAGGTGCCCGGCCGCCGTGGCCGCAAGCCGAGCGAGTTCACGCCCGAGAACGACGAAGTGGCGGCACTCAACGCCGTCGAGCGCGCCGAACTCAAGGCCGTGTCGAAAGCGCGCGAGCGCAAGGCCAAGGGCATGCCGTCGCTGGGCACCGAGCAGGGCTTCTCGGAAACCGAGATCGAAAAGCGCCGCACCCAGTTCAAGAACCTGATCAACATGGGCAAGGAGCGCGGCTACCTGACCCATGCGGAGATCAACGACCACCTGCCGGAAAACATCATCGATCCGGAAGCGATCGAAGGCATCATCGCGACCTTCAACGACATGGGCATCGCTGTCTACGAGCGCGCGCCGGAAGCGGAAATGATGCTGCTGTCCGACAATGCCGTGACGCCGACGAGCGAAGACGAAGTGGAAGCGGCCGCCGCGACCGCGCTGTCGACGGTCGACTCGGACTTCGGCCGCACGACCGACCCGGTGCGCATGTACATGCGTGAAATGGGCGCGGTGTCGCTGCTGACCCGCGAAGGCGAGATCGAAATCGCCAAGCGCATCGAGCAGGGCCTGAAGGACATGGTCCAGGCGATCTCGGCCTGCCCGACCACGATTTCGGAAATCATCGCGCTGTCGCACAAGATCGCCGCCGACGAGATGAAAATCGACGAAGTGGTGGATGGATTCGTCGACCACAACGACAGCGGAATGCCGGCCCCGGCTGCGCCTGTGGTGGCAGCCGCCTCGGACGACGAGGAAGAGGACGAGGAAGAAGTCGAGGAAGAAGACGGTGACGCCGCAGGCGGCGCGGCCGGCTATTCGACCGAACAGCTGGCGCAGCTGCGCCGTGGCGCGCTGGAAAAGTTCGCCCTGATCGAAGAGCAGTTCGACCGCATGGGTCATGCCTTCAAGACCAGCGGCTACGGCTCCGCCGCCTACACCAAGGCGCAGGACATCATCACGAACGAGCTGCTGGGCATCCGCTTCACCGCGAAGGTCGTGGAAAAGCTGTGCGACACCCTGCGCCATCAGATGGACGAAGTGCGCGCCATCGAGCGTTCCGTGCTCGACATCTGCGTGAACCGCTGCGGCATGCCGCGCGCCCACTTCATCAAGGTCTTCCCGGGCAACGAGACGGACCTGGAATGGGGCAACCGCGAAGTCGACTGCGCCTATCCGTACAGCGCCGTGCTGGGCCGTAACCTGCCGGCGATCAAGGAACTGCAGCAGCGCATGATCGACCTGCAGGCACGCGTGGCGCTGCCGCTGGCCGACCTGCGCAAGATCAACAAGCAGATGGCCGCCGGCGAGAAGCGTGCCCGTACCGCGAAGCGCGAAATGACCGTGGCCAACCTGCGCCTGGTGATCTCGATCGCGAAGAAGTACATCAACCGCGGTTTGCAGTTCCTCGACCTGATCCAGGAAGGCAATATCGGCCTGCTGAAGGCGGTCGATAAATTCGAATACCGTCGCGGTTATAAATTCTCGACCTACGCCACCTGGTGGATCCGCCAGGCGATCACGCGTTCGATCGCGGACATGGCGCGCACCATCCGTGTGCCGGTGCACATGATCGAGACGATCAACAAGATGAACCGCATCTCGCGCCAGATCATGCAGGAAACCGGCAGCGAGCCGGACCTGGCGACCCTGGCCCTCAAAATGGAAATGCCGGAGAACAAGGTTCGCGAGATCATGAAGATCGCCAAAGAGCCGATTTCGATGGAAACCCCGATGGGCGAGGACGGCGATTCGCAACTGGGCGACTTCATCGAGGACAACACCACGCTGGCCCCGCTCGACGCCGCGCTGCACGCGTCGATGCG
>JAQGLR010000276.1 GCA_028292765.1 Massilia sp.
ATTCGCGCGTCGGCCAGCTGTCGCGGCTGATGTAGGGCGCGAAGGCCGAGACCTGGAAATAGTCTTCGACGTCGCAGGTCATGGCATTGCGGATGCGCTCGCCCGGCTGGCGCTGCGGCCGGGCTGCGGGAGTCTGCATCTTCATTCCTGGCTATCCACGGGTTGCGCCGCCTGCACCCCTTGCGGGTTGGCGACGATTTTTTTCAGGATCGACAGCACCGAGACGACCGATTTCTCGAGGCGCATCATGCGCTCGTCGAGCACTTCGATACTGTCGCGGCGTTGCGCCATGTGGTCCATGCCTGCGGCGCCGTTGCCTTGCACCACCGCCACCTGCGGCGTGCCCATCGCCTCCGGCTGCTGGAATTCTTCGCTGATGTCGCCGATCACGGTCTGGATGTGTTCCCCGGTGAAGTGGTGCAGCTCTTCCAGGTAGCCCATCAGCAGCACGCGGTCGAGCAGCGTGTTGGTCTTGCGCGGAATGCCGCCGGTGTAGCCGAAAATCGCGGCGTGGGCGTCGTCATCGAAACTCGGGTCGCCGTTCCAGCCCACCGTGTGCAGGCGGTGCTCGATATAGGCGCGGGTCTCCTGCGCATCCATCGGGCCCAGGTGGTAGCTGGCGATGACGCGCTGGCGCAGCTGCTGCATGCCGGGGCTGTGCAGCGTGCTGCGGAATTCCGGCTGGCCGAGCAGGAAGGTCTGCAGCAGGGATTTCTCGTCGGTCTGGAAGTTCGACAGCATGCGCAGTTCTTCCACCGTCTTCGGGTTCAGGTTCTGCGCTTCGTCGATCACGAGCAGGGCGCGCTTGCCCTGGCGGTCGACGCTGTGCAGGAACTGTTCGAGGCGGGTCAGGAGGTCGGTCTTGGTCGCGCCTTCATGGGGCAAGCCAAAGCTCGACGCCACCATGCGCAGCGTGTCGTCCGGATCGAGGTGGGTATTGACGATGTGGGCGGCGACGATCTGTTCGTGGGTCAACTTGTTGAACAGGTTGCGCACCAGCGTGGTCTTGCCGGCACCGACTTCGCCGGTCACGACAATGAAGCCCTCGCCCTGCGACAGGCCGTACTCGAGGTAGGCCATGGCGCGCTTGTGGCCTTTGCTGCCGAAGAAAAAGTGCGGGTCGGGGCGCAGCTGGAAAGGCTTGGCCGAGAATCCATAATATGGTTCGTACATCGTGTCACTCCACTTAAAGCTGGGCCGATAGGGTGGCGCTGATCGAATTGGCGTAGTAGCGCGCGCCGTTCACGCCGCGCTCGCCGCGCGAGTGGCGCAGCTCGACGATGCCTTGCACCTTGCGGGAGAAGAGCTGCGTCATGCCCATGCTGAGCGTCTGCTGGTTTTGAACGATATTGGTGTCCAGGGAACGCGAGCGCGTCGCCGTCAGGGAAGCCGTTGCGCTGGTCTTGGTGTTGAGGCGATAACTGTGGGCGGCATTCAGGCCGACCTGGCGCACGTTGTCGTTGAGTGCGAACGGCTGGCTGCCGAGCAGGCCGCTGTCGACCTCGCCCACGGACAGGGCGATCCGCTCGCTGGCATACGCCGACAGGATCGTGCTGTGGGTGCTCCAGTTGTAGACCGTCGACGCCCGCGCGACCTTCTGGCGGAAGTAGCGGTTGGTGAGATAGTTCACTTCTTCCATCAGGGTCGGCGACAGGCCGGTAACGCGCAGGTAGGCGTCGATCGCCTCGCGCCGCGCGAACGGATCGGGAATCGTCGTGGCGAACAGCGAATCGAGCAGGCCCGCAGTGTCGAGCGCCGTCGGCAGCGTGAACTGCGAGCGGGTGGTCGTCACGCCGTCCGAGTAGGTCAGGTTCGTGACCGAGTGGCGGCTGCGGTGCGAGGCCGACAGCGAGCCGGTCTTGCCGAGGTAGTGGCGCCCGGCCGACATGTCCAGGCTGGTACGCGACGACGGCCGCCAGGCGAAGCCGGCCGACCAGCTGCGCCCGGCGGTGCGTCCGCCCAGGGAGTTGTAGTCGTAGCTGTCGTAGCCGGTGCTGGCGGTCAGCCGCAAGGTGCGGCTGAGGTGATAGTTCAAGCTGAGCAGGGCGTTTTCCGACGCGGTGTCCGGGAACTGTTCGTAGTCGACGTCCTGGCGCGAATAGCTCAGGTTCCAGCCCAGGTCTTGCCACGAGCGCCCGCTCGCCAGGTTGAACGATGGGCCATGGGCGGTGCTGCTGCCGAAGCGCGACTGGTCGGCTTTGACGCCGTTCAGGGTATAGCGCAGCCTCACGTTGGCAAAGTTGCCGAGGCGCTGGGTGATATTCGGCGCGACGTTCCAGGTACTGACGTCGGTGAGGTTCTCGTTGTTGTAGCGGGCTTCCTGGCCGAGCAGGCCGAAGGCCGAGATGGCCTGCGTACTGCTGCGCGCGCTCGCATCGACGTACATGAATTCGTCGATGACCTTCAGGCGGCCGGTCGCGCCGTACTGGACGCGGTTCCTGCGCGAGCTGCCCCTGCCGCCGCCGATGTAGCCGAACAGCGAGGCGTTCGCGCTGGCGTTGAGCTGGACGTACTCGTTCTGGCCATAAGCGGCGATCCCGGGCCTGACCTCGGTGATCAGGCGGGCGTTCCGGTCCGAGCTGCCACGGTTGGCGTTATCGGTCAGGATTTCGGTGATCGACAGCGATGGCGTCACGCGCCACTGGGCCTGGGCCGGCAGTACCACCAGCAGCGCCGTTGCCAGCGGCAGCAGCCGCGGCAGCTTACCGATGATCTGCTTAGCCGTAGTTGTAGTCATACTTCTCTTCGATCCCCGGGATGTCCCGCGCCTTGTTATAAATGAGGTTGACGTTGCTGCAGCCCTCGAGCTGGCGCAGCGATTCCTGCACGGCCTGCTGGGTCGTGCCCTGGGCCTCGACCACCACCACGATCTGGCCCATGTGGCTGGCCAGGACGCGCGATTCGCTCGTCAGCAGCAGCGGCGGCGAATCGAAAATGATGACGCGGTCCGGATAGCGGTGGGCGATCTCGTTGACCAGGTTGCTCATCGTCGAACTGGCCAGCAGTTCGGTGGCGCGCGGCGTGCTGGTGCCGGCCGGCAGGATGCTCAGCGTGTCGACGTTGGTGCGCAGCATCACATCCGACAGGTCGAGCTTGTCGTCGACCAGGATGTCCATCAGGCCGCGCTGGGCCGGCAGGCCAAGCGTGCGCAGCACCGACGGGCGGGCGACGTCGGCGTCGACCAGCAGCACCGTGTGGTCGAGTTCCATCGCGATGCTCATCGCCAGGTTGAGCGCGCAATAGGTCTTGCCCTCGCCCGGCAGCGAGCTGGTGATCATGATCAGGTTGTTCGGACGGCCACCGGTGGCCTGGGTGAAGGCGCGCTGGAGCAGCGGGCGCTTGATGACGCGGAAGTCTTCCAGCAAGCTGGTGCGGCCGCTGGCGGCCGTCACCAGGCCCGCTTCGCGCATCGCCGCCAGGTCGAGTTCGACCTGGCGCGTGCCCTGCTTCGAGGTGGTCGTGCGCGACTCGAGACGTGGTTCCGCACGTGCCGCGCCAGGGGCTACCACCGGGGAGGCGGCGCTAGCCGGGGGGACATGGGGGGCTGCCGCCGGGGGAAGGGCGGTCGCCGGCGACGCATGCGGCTGCAGCACGACCATCTGGTCGTCGTGCTCGACGACGACTGGGGCCGGCGCTGGCGCGCGGGTGTGGTCAATGCGGCTGGCCGCTTTTTCGATAATGCTCACATTCGCTCCTAATATTGTTCCGTTACACGGCGTCCGTTACGGCGCTGCGGCGCTTGCGCGGCGCACTTACCCGTTAGCCCGTGCCAGCATGGTGGCCACACCGACGCCGTAGGCGCCGAACAGCACCAGCAGGGCGGTGCCGAGGCCGAGCAGGCGGCGCTTGCGCATCACCTTCTGGCTGTCGGTCCAGTGCATGTTGATCGATCCGAGTACCGGCACGCCGGTCGTTTCGCGCAGCGCCGCATGGCTGAGGAAGGTCGGGCGTACCTGGGACATCAGGAAGGCGCCGACCAGGCCGGCGAGCAGGGCGGCGGCAAACACGGCCGAGAACAGCGCCAGGCGGTTCGGGCCGGACGGCTTGACCGCGGCCAGCGGCGGCTCGATGACGCGGAAGGTCATCATGTTGGTGGCCGAGGTCAGGTCGCCGGACAGCTTGGCCTGTTCGCGGCGCTGGACCAGCTTCTGGTAGTTGTCGCGGTTGACTTCGTAGTCGCGGTTCAGCTGGACCAGCTGGGCCTCGACTTCCGGCGCCGTCGTGCTCTGGCTGCGCAGGGTCGCCACGCGGTTCGCGTATTCGTTGACACGGGCGCGCAGGGCGGCGACGCGCGACTCGGCATCCGACAGCGACACGGTCAGCTGCTGCATCATCGGGCTGGCGGCCACGGCCGGGTCAGGACGGGTCTTCTTCGCCTCTTCCTTCTTGCGCGCCTGGAGCTGCTCGACCAGGCGCTTGGTCGCGATGATGTCCGGGTGCTCTTCGGTGTATTGCAGGCGCAGCGTGTCGAGGCTCTTCTGGGCAGCGGCGATGCGGCTTTCCAGTTCCGGATCGACCGGCGCCGAGACGACGCCGCCGCTGGTGCCGCCGGTCATGCGGCGGCGAATCGCGTTGCTCGACTGCTCGGCCTCGGCCAGTTCCAGGCGGGCCTGGCTCAGGGCGTCGTTGGCGGAAGCGACCTTGCTGCCGAAATCGCCGCCATTCGGCAGCAAGCCGATGTTCTTGATCTTGAATTCCTTCAGCTTGTTCTCGGCCGCGGCCAGCTTTTCCTCGTAGCTGGCGATCTGGTCGTCGATGAACTGGACCGCCTTGTCGGATTCCAGCTTCTTGCTGCCGAAGCTGCCTTCGACGAAGATCGTCAGCAGCGACTGGACCACGTCCTTGGCCAGCTTCGGATCGGTCGCGGTGTAGCTGATGGTGTAGATATCGTCGCGCTCGGTGCCGGCGATCGTGATCGTCGCCATCAGCTCGTCGACCATCCGGTCTTTTTCATCGCTGTTGGCAGCTTTGACGTCGAGGTCGGTATCGCGCATCACGCGTTCGACGTTCGGGCGGCTGATCAGGGTCTGGCGCATGAACATGACTTGCTGGTCCACGTTCGGCAAGGTGGTCATGCCGGCCAGCAGCGGCTTGAGGATACTCTGCGTATCGACATATACGCGGGCCGAGGTTTCGTACTGGTTCGGCAGCTTGAGCACGATGGCCCAGCCGACCAGCGCCACCAACCAGGCGATGGCTACTGCATGCCAGCGGTATTTACCGATGGCCTTAAGGAAATTCAGGATTAGGGCTGTTATCTCTGCCATCTCATCAGTCTCGCCATGAGTGCCCGGCAGGAAGCCAGGCACGAACAATCAACAAAAGAACACGCATCATCGCTTGTAGTTTGTGCAATTGCAATTGCGTGCAGGCAAATCGTGCTAATAAACGCCTTGCATAGCACGCGTTACAACACAAATTCCACACTGCAACGCCGAAAACGGGTGCCAGACGCCGCTTGGGACGCTATTATTGCCACCAGACAAATTTCAGTACACTTAAGTGTTGCGTTTCGTTTAATGCACTACTAAAAGCGAAGGTCCTGGACTTGGGTCCCGGACAACGTCTTTGCTTATCAAGCTGTAGTATTGTAATGTTGGAATTGCAAAAGGGCCTGCACGATTGATTCCTATCCGAAATAATGAATGCAACATGAATAAGCCCCGGTTGCGGCGCCGCCTGTTGGCCGCGTGCGGTGTTTTCGCGCTGGCGGCGCTGACGGCCGCCCCTGCTCGTGCCGATGGCCTGGCGCGCACGATTGCCGCGATCAAACCGTCGGTCGTCGGCGTCGGCAGCTTCCTCAAGACCCGCAGTCCATCGGTCGTGTTTACCGGCACCGGCTTTGCCGTCGGCGACGGGCTGAGCATCATCACGAATGCGCACGTGGTGCCGACCACGCTCGACGGCGCCAGGATGGAAGAGCTGGGGGTGGTGGTCGGTGCCGGCCGCGACTTCAGCTTCCGCCCGGCACGCCTGGTGGCGCTCGACCGCGGGCGCGACCTGGCGCACCTGCGCCTGACCGGCGGGGCGCCGCTGCCGGCGCTGGCGCTGGGCGACTCGCGCGCCGCGCTCGAAGGGCAGGCGCTGGCCTTTACCGGCTTTCCCCTCGGGATGGTGCTGGGACTGAACCACGTCACCCACCGCGCCACGCTGTCGGCGGTCACGCCGCTCGTCATGCCGTCGATGAGCTCGCGCGGGCTCGATGCGCGTGCGATCACCCAGCTGCAGCGCGATCCCTTGAAGATCTTCCAGCTCGACGGCACGGCTTACCCCGGCAACAGCGGCAGCCCCGTGTACGATCCGGAAACCGGCGCCGTGCTTGGGGTAATCAATATGGTGTTCGTCAAGGGATTGAAGGAAAACGCGATTACCAGTCCGAGCGGCATCAGCTATGCGATCCCGGCCCAGTACATTCAGGAGCTGTTGCAGCGAAAGTAAAATAATGAAATATTTCAATCGTGCACGCCTTATTGGCCTGCATGATTACGA
>JAQGLR010000290.1 GCA_028292765.1 Massilia sp.
TGGATCTGCCCCATCGCCGCCTGGGCGTCGCCCGGCAGCAGCGGCACGTAGACCGGATAGTGCGGCATCAGCTCGACGATCATGGTGCGGTTGCGCGTGCCGCCGATGACGCGCTCGGCATCGAGGAAATCCATCTTGAAGAACTTGCGTCCCAGCGCATTCCAGAACGCCGACTCGCCATCGGCATCGGTCACGCCGGCGAGCGGCACGAAGAAGCGGTCGCCGAAGCGGTTCGGCGCCATCACCGCGTACAGCAGGCGCGCGCGCGACAGCAGCGCGGCTTCGATGCCGGCATGCTCGCGGTCGCGCAGGTGGAAACCGGCCAGCTGCGAGCAGGCGGTCAGTTCCGAGCACAGCGTGAGGGCATGCACGCTGTGGCAGATGTTCAGGTCGCGCGAGACCTGCTGGATGACGTCGTTGCGGAACGCGAAATAGGTGCCGTTCGAGCCCGCCGAGGCGTGCACGGCGGCGGTGCCGACAACGTCGCCAGTCGCCGTGTCTTCGAGCACGAACAGGTAGGACTCTTCGCTCGGGATGTCGACCTGCGCCGCAAAGGAGGCGATCGAGCGCTCGACGAAAGCGGCGATGGTATCGCGCGTGCGCGGCAGCGTATGCACGCCGGGGGTCATCACGGCGGCCAGGGTTTCCAGGGCGCCGATATCCCTCTGTTCTACCGGGCGGGCTACATACATATGGACTCCAGGATGTCACTGCGACTGCGCTGCGAACGAACCGCAGCCCGCGTCAGTGCGCGGGCCGGGTGGTATGGAAAAGCGGACAGCGTCAGGCGGCGGCCAGGAATTCCGCGATCGCGGCGCGCAGGATGCGGTCCGCTTCCATGATCTGCTCGTCCGAGACGATCAGCGCCGGCGCCAGGCGGATCACGTCGGGTCCGGCGATCAGCAGCATCAGGCCCATCCTCTCGGCGATCTTGGTGACGTCCTTGGCGCGGCCCTTGAAACCTTCGGCCAGCGGCAGGCCGACCAGCAAGCCCTGGCCGCGCGCCTTGCCGAACAGCTGCGGGAAATCGCCAGTCAGCTTGTCGAGCTTGGCGAAGATGCTGGCGCTGGCTTCGTTGACGCGCGCCAGGAAGGCCGGCTGGTTGATCATCTCGACCACGTTCAGCGCGACGGTGGCAGCCAGCGGGTTGCCGCCGTAGGTGGTGCCGTGCGAGCCGACATTCAGGTGCTGGGCGATCTCCTCGGTGGTGAGCATGGCGCCGATCGGGTAGCCATTGCCCAGGGCCTTGGCGCTGGTAAGGATGTCCGGGATGACGGAGGTGTTCATGTAGGCGTAGAAGGCGCCGGTGCGGCCCACGCCGGACTGCACTTCGTCGAAGATCAGCAGCGCGCCGGTCTTGTCGCACAGTTCGCGCAGCGCCACCAGGAAGTCGTGGTCGCCCGGGATCACGCCGCCCTCGCCCTGGATCGGCTCGACGATCACGGCCGCGACGTCGTCGAGGATGGCGGCGCGCGCCGCTTCGATGTCGTTGTACGGAATGTGGCTGATTTCCTGCGGCAGCGGCTCGAAGCCTTCGGTGTACTTCGACTGGCCGCCGACCGACACGGTGAACAGCGTGCGGCCGTGGAAGGACGACAGGCAGGACACGATGCGCGACTTGTGCGGGCCGAATTTGGTATGCGCGTACTTGCGCGCCAGTTTCAGGGCCGCTTCGTTCGCTTCCGCGCCCGAGTTGGCGAAGAAGGCGCGGTCGGCGAAGGTCGCTTCGACCAGGGCCGAACCCAGGCGCAGCACCGGCTCGTTGGTGTAGCCGTTACCGAGGTGCCACAGGGTGTTGATCTGTTTCGTCATGGCGTCGACCAGCACCGGGTGGCAGTGCCCAAGGCTGGACACGGCGATGCCCGAGGTGAAGTCGAGGTAGTGCTTGCCCTCCTGGTCCCACACGTCCAGCCCCGCCGCCCGCACCGGCACCATCGCAGCCGGGGCATAGGTCGGGACGAGGACTTCGTCGAAGGTCTGCCGAGTGACAGGCCGCGTTGTGACACTCGTTTCAAACTTTGCATTCATCGCTTTTTCCTCAATCCACGTTAGTGACTTGGCGCGCCAAGGGACGGGCGCCGAACCTGATCATTATAGGAAGACGGGGTGGCAAGTTCTTGCAGAAGTGCGACGGGGATTTTCATTTTTGGCCGGGGGGGGCAAGCCCCCTCGCCGAACCCGCCGATCAATTGAAAAAAGTTCAATGTGTTGAGAAAGCTGTTTACCCAACCTTAACAAGTTGCAGTAAAGTCATTCTACTGGGGTACAATTAAACTCAACAGCCACGGATTCACATTTATGCATTCTTATATTTTTTATGGCGTTGTTTTGCCCGAGCGAGCGCAACTATCTCATTCTTTCCCAATTGAGTTCTCACACTCAGGCAAGACCGGACTGCACAAAGCACATATTAGTATTATTTTGAATCAAATAGTCGTCTGGATCGACAGCGAACATGTGTGGGACATCTTTGACCTGCGAAATACTGTCAAAAATATTGTTCAGGGCAATCTCGCAATCGTTGGATATGCCCTTGGTCACGCTTACGACATCGAAATCACTCGAGTCCTTTCACTGGCGCGTGATATTGATTATGTCTTTGGCATAGACATACCTTGCATTTCCGAGAGGAACCGAAATTCCAATCCCGGAGAGACTGTGCTGAGACTTCGTGAAAAATGCATTGGAGAAACTGGAGTATTTATACGACGATGCCTAAACGATCTTAACTCGGCAATGAAGCATGCGGAAGATACAGGTTTTTATTGTTATAGGGCAATCGAATCCCTACGCCATCACTGTGCGCTGGCTCATGGACTAACCGAGCGAAACAAGACCGAACAGTGGGAAAAATTCCGCGAGATAGGGAATATCGACAAAGATTCAATCATGCTTATCAAAGCGGCGGCTGACCCGACTCGACATGGGCAGCCGTTTGAAATTGCCGGGGGCGACAGAGCAAAATTATTCACAGTAACGTGGGGCGTAGTCGATGCTTATTTAAATTTGTCACAACCGCCGGACTGCACGCATCAATTCAAACTGTTCTAACGCCGCGCTTTATAAGATTCATACTAAAGCCGGCTCTATAGACGCGGCACCACACCTTAATACTGAAATCTTCAACCAGCGCGGCAACCATCCCCTCGGCTGACTTAGTTCAATCAAAGATACATTTAGCCTTGAAACATTAGGTCGGTTTGCATATTCCCGCTTTAAATCTCTCGCGAAATGCGGAAATTGAATCCTATTCTGCCAGCCTCCGCTGCCGCTCCTCCCGCGGCGTATTCCCAAACAAGGCCCCAAACGCCGTCGAAAAGTGCGACCCCGACGAAAACCCGCACATCAGCCCCACCTGCACGATCGAGTTATTCGTATCGAGCAGCAGCTGGCGCGCCCGGTTCAGGCGCAGCTCGAGGTAGTAACGCGAGGGCAAACTGCCGAGGTATTGTTTAAATAACCGCTCCAGCTGGCGCCGCGACACCCCCGCCAGCTGCGCGATCTCGTCGGTCGAGAGCGGTTCTTCGATATTCGCTTCCATCAGCGTCACCGCCTCGGTCAGCTTCGGCTGCAGCGTGCCGAAGCGCGCCTGCAGGGCGACGCGTTGGCGCTCTTCCCTGCCGCGCACGCGGTCGACGCACAGCCGCTCTTTGACGGGCGCCTGCACGTTCGATCCAAAAATGATGTCGATCAAGGTCAGCGCGAAGTCGATGGAGGCGGCGCCGCCGCAGCAGGTCAAACGGTTGCCGTCGATTTCGTACAGGTGCGGGGTGAACGAGGCCTGGTCGGCGCGGCTGTCGGCGTCGGCGTAGAGCGACCACGGCAAGGCGGTTTTCACGCCATTTAAAGCGCCCGCTTCGGCCAGCCACAGCACGCCGGCGCCGACGCCGCCCCAGAACGGCGCGGCGCGGCAGCGTTCGACCAGGGCGCGGAAGTTGGCGGGTTTCAGGCCGGCCTGCGCTTCGTCGGCGGCGAGCAGCACGAGGTGCCAGTGGCGCGGGGCGTCGCTGGTGAATTTGTCGGGGCTGCGCACGTCCACGTGCAGGCGCTCGGGGCCGAGGATTTTCGCGGCCTGGCGCAGCGGTTGCACCAGGCCCGACCAGGTGAGCGCGTCCGGTTCGCCGGCGTTGATCAACAGGATGCGCAGCGGCCTTTCCTGGGCCAGGACGGACAGTTCAGCTTGCGACATCGGATTGGCGTGGAAACGTCATTACTCGGGGGCGAGCGCGGCGGCGGGCCGGCGTTCGGAATTCCATTGACTGACTATCATACCGGAGATCAACAGCAAACCGCCGAGCCAACCGCGGGCCGTCAAGGCCTCGCCCAGCCACAGGAAACCAAAGAAAGCGGCGGCCGCCGGCTCGAAGGCGTAGACGACGGCCGCTTCATTGGCCGTGGTGCGCGACTGGCCCCAGGTTTGTAGCGAGATGATGGCGGCGGTGGCGACCACGCCCAGGTAGAGGAAGTTCCAGCGGTGCTGGCCGATGGCGTCAAACACCCCTTTCAACCAGGCGCTGCGGGCGGCGGGGTCGCCCGGCACCTCGCGCGCCAGCAGCCACAGCGCGGCGCAGAGGGCGACCGTGCCGATCTGTGCCGCGGTCACGGTGAGCAGGCGCGTGGCGCGCCGGGTGCGCACTTCCATCACTTTGATATAGACGCCGAAGCACAGCGCGCTCATCAGGGCGAGCGAGTCGCCCAGGCCCCAGGCGCCGCCATCCCAGCACAGGGCCGCCAGGCCCAGCACCGACATGATGAGTGCCAGTACGATGCGGCGTTCGGGCAGGCGTCCGCCCAGCACGCCCAACAGCGGCACCACCAGCACGTTCAGGCCGCAAATAAAGGCGTTGCGGTTCGAGCTCGTCAGCGCGAGGCCTTCGACCTGGAACACGAAGCAAAAGAACAACAGCACGCCGAGGATGGCGCCGGAGCGCATGTCCTCCACTTTGCCGCGCCACAGGAAAGGCGACAGCAGCAGTGCGCCCAAGGCAAAACGGA
>JAQGLR010000302.1 GCA_028292765.1 Massilia sp.
GCGCGCTGACGCCGACCCGCCTCGGGCGCCGCCACCAGGCCGAGCCCGTGATCCGCTCACAAGACCCGCGCGGGCGCGAAATCTTCTGGATCGGCGCGCCCGGCGCCTGCCGCGATGCGGGCGAGGGAACCGATTTCCACGCCGCCTCGCACGGGCTGGTGTCCATCACACCGCTCCAGGTGGACCTGACGCACAAGCCGCAGCTCGAACTGCTGGCGCGGGGACTCGCATGAACGATCCGTCGGAACGCAAAACCTTCCCGCTGCCGCTGTCCTCGGTCACGGGCGGCGTGCGCAAACCTGGCACCCCGGCGCCGGTCGCCACGCCGCAGACGGCAACCCGGAACGCCGCACACGCCATCGGTGGCGCCCCACTGCCAAAGGCAGCGCAACCCGGGCCCAAACTGCCGGGTTATGCGATGCCGGCGGCGCCCAGCGCCCCGGCGGCCCAGCGCTCGGACCTGATGGCCACCGAAGCGATCCGCCGTGCAATGGTCGCGCGCGTCGCGGGGCAGGGCGTGCGCGATCATGTCGTGCTGGCCGCCCTCGAAGCCGTGCCGCGCCACCTCTTCATCGAGCCGGCGCTCTCTGGCCAGGCCTATATCGATGCTTCGCTGCCGATCGGCCACAACCAGACGATTTCCCAGCCCTACATCGTCGCCCGCATGATCGAGGCGATGCGTGAAGGCAAGGGCAGCCTCGGGCGCGTACTCGAGATCGGTACCGGCTGCGGCTACCAGGCGGCCGTGCTCGCGCAGCTGGCGGGCGACGTCTATTCGATCGAGCGCATCAAGCCGCTGCATGAGCTGGCCAAGGCCAACCTGCGGCCCCTGCGCCTGTCCAACCTCCGCTTGCACTACGGAGATGGTATGCTCGGGCTCGCGCAGGTTGCCCCGTTTGATGGCATCATCCTGGCCGCGGCCGGAATGGAAGTGCCGCGCGCCCTGCTCGAGCAGCTGGCCATCGGCGCGCGCCTGGTGGCCCCGATCGGCGGCCAGGTGCAGCACTTGCAGCGCATTACCCGCACGGCCAAGTCCGCGTGGGCCAGCGAAACGCTGGAAGCCTGCCATTTTGTCCCCTTGCGTCCTGGCATCGCTTAGTTGGTACTGAATGAGTACTGAAGTACAACTGAAGCGTGCCCCAGACCGTACTACATCGTAAATGAGAATGAAACAAACACCCCGTTTAGTCTTGCTGACCCTCACCTTTGGCCTGATCGCCGGCTGTGCCACCTCTACCCGCCAGGTTCCGATCGTCGAGCGCCCTGTCGGTTCGAGCGCCCAGGCGCGCGCGTCGGCACGCGCCGAACAGCCGCGTCCGGATGCCCGCGGCACCTACACCGTGCGGCGCGGCGACACGCTGCTGCGCATTGCGCTCGACCATGGCCAGGACTACCGCGAGCTGGTCACCTGGAACAACCTGCGCGACCCGGACGACATCAAGGTCGGCCAGGTGCTGCGCGTGGCGCCGAACGAGCGCGCCGAGCGCAGCGCTGCGGTCGTGACCCAGCCGGTGCCGATGCCGCCGGAAACCCGGCCGGCGGTGCCGCGCAAGACCACGCCCCGCGGCGACAAGCGGCCGGCCGACAGCGACGTGGCCGACGCGCCACGCGACAGCAGGTCCGGCGAAAAGGCCGAGACCGTGGTCGCGGCAACGAACGCAGCCGCGGCAGCACAGGCTCCTGCCGTCGCCGCTGCGGCTACTCCTCGTATTGGCGCCACCGTCACCGCTCTTGATGACGAGAAACTAAGCTGGATGTGGCCGTCGGACGGCCGTATCGTGGCGACTTTCGACGAAGGCAAGAACAAGGGCATCGATATTGCCGGGCGCGCGGGACAGCAAGTCATGGCGGCGGGCGCCGGCAAAGTAATGTACGCTGGCAGCGGCATCCGAGGTTATGGTAACCTCGTCATCGTTAAACACAGCAACAGCTTGCTGTCGGCCTATGCCCATAACCGCGCCATTGTCGTGAAGGAAGGCGACAACGTGGCCAAGGGCCAGGTAATCGCCGAGATGGGCGATTCCGACGCCGACTCGGTGAAGCTGCATTTCGAGATTCGCCAGCAGGGCAAACCGGTCGATCCATCGAGGTTCTTGCCCAGCCGTTAGAGAGGGCCAATGACGCTGCCGCCGCATTCCCAGGATCACGACGTTTCCGACGAACCGCCTGACGAACTGGAAGGCGGACGCGCGTCGGCTGAGGGCGAATACGACGCCGCCTCGAGCGATGGCGCCGATGTCCGTGCGATGCTGCCGGGCGCAACCGCCGAGGTCGACAGCGTCGACGAACTCAAGAAGGTGCTGGCCGCCGAGCTCTCGACCGATACCACCCAGCATTACCTGAACCAGATCGGCACCCGGCCGCTGCTGTCGGCCAGCCAGGAAGTGCATTACGCCACGCTGGCGAAGGCGGGCGACTTCGAAGCACGCCAAAAAATGATCGAGCACAACCTGCGGCTCGTCGTCTCGATTGCCAAGCACTACATCAACCGCGGGGTCGTCCTGCTCGACCTGATCGAGGAGGGCAACATCGGCCTGATGCGCGCGATCGACAAGTTCGAACCGGAGCGCGGTTTCCGTTTTTCCACCTACGCCACCTGGTGGATCCGCCAGAGCATCGAGCGCGCCATCATGAACCAGGCCCGCACCGTGCGCCTGCCGGTGCACATGGTGCGCGAACTGAACAGCGTGCTGCGCGCCAAATACCATCTCGAGGCGCGCGACCACGACGGCAAGGACGCGCGCATCGAGGACATCGCCAGCCTGGTCGGGCGCCCGGTGGAAGAGGTGCAGGACATCCTGGCCCTCTCGGAGCACGCCGCCTCGCTCGACGCCCCGCTCGACAACGACCCGGGATCGAGCCTGATGGACATGCTGCCGGGCGAAGCCGGCGATACGCCGGACATGCGCGCCGAGCAGCACGAAATGACGGCGCTGGTGCGCGACTGGCTCACGCGCTTGCCGGAAAAACAGCGTTTGGTGGTGATGCGCCGCTTCGGCCTGGATAATGACGATCCGGCAACGCTGGAGACCCTGGCCGAGCAGATGGGCGTGACGCGCGAGCGCGTGCGCCAGATCCAGCAGGAAGCGCTGGTCAAGCTGAAGCGGGCGATGGCGGCCCGTGGCGTGGTACGCGATTCCTTGTTATGATGCCGCCGGTCTTGTGACCGGCACTTGCTGGCGCTATTTCCCGCGCAGCAGCAGCGGATTAAATTTGCGGCCGGCGATTCGTTCCCGGATCCGTTTCCACCATTCACGCTTCCGCGTGGGCACGGAGTGCCCACCCTACGATTCCAATGCCAGAAACTTTTATCGAAATTAAGTCTCTCGACGGGGACGCGCGCGGCGTCGGCCACCTCGAGAACGAAGATGGCTCGCCGGGCAAGGTGGTCTTCGTCGAAGGCGCACTGCCGGGCGAACGCGCCAGCTACGAAGTCACCCGCAAGAAGAAGAATTGGGAAGCAGGGCGCATGGTCACGCTCCAGCGCGCCTCCTCGATGCGCGTCGAGCCGCGCTGCCAGCACTTCGGCTATTGCGGCGGCTGCTCGATGCAGCACCTCGAGCCGACCGCGCAGGTGGCAATGAAGCAGCGCACGCTGGAAGACAACCTCTGGCACCTCTCCAAGGTGAAAGCGGAGAACATCATGCGCCCGCTGCACGGCCCGACCTGGGGCTACCGCTTCCGTGCGCGCTTGTCGGTGCGCTGGGTGGCGAAGAAGGAAACGGTACTGGTGGGCTTCCACGAGCGTGCATCCGCGTTTGTTGCCGACATCACCTTTTGCCACATCCTGCCGCCGCACCTGGGCGGCATGCTGGTGCCCCTGCGTGAACTGATCGGCTCGCTGTCGATCTACTCCCAGGTGCCGCAGATCGAAGTGGCGGTCGGCGAGGAAACGACGGCGCTGGTGCTGCGCATCATGGCGCCGTTGACGAAGAAGGACGAAGAACTGCTCAAGGCCTTCGCCGACCAGTGGGGTATCCAGTGGTGGCTGCAGGCGAAGGGGCCGGACTCGGTCTACCCGTTCTATCCTGCGGACAAGGAGCTGTACTACACCTTGCCGGAATTCGGCGTGCGCATGCCGTTCAAGCCGACCGATTTCACCCAGGTCAACCACCAGATCAACCGCGCCCTGGTGCACAAGGCGCTGGGCCTGCTCGAGGTGCAGCCGGGCGACCGCGTAGCCGACCTGTTCTGTGGCCTCGGCAACTTCACGCTGCCGCTGGCGACGCAGGCGCGCGAAGTCGTCGGCATCGAGGGCAGCACCGTGCTCACCACGCGTGCGCTGGAGAATGCCAAGGCGAACGGGCTGTCGGAGAAGACGACGTTCTATACGCGCAACCTGTTCGAAGTAACGCCGGAAGACCTGGTGGCGCTGGGCAAATTCGACCGTATGCTGGTCGATCCGCCGCGCGA
>JAQGLR010000324.1 GCA_028292765.1 Massilia sp.
TGGTCGACAGCACTTCGAACTGTTTTTCGCCTTCGACGTCGGCGATTTCGATGATCGAGACGTCGAACGTGCCGCCGCCCAGGTCATACACGGCAATCTTGCGGTCGCCCTTGGAGGTCTTGTCGAGGCCGAAGGCCAGCGCGGCCGCGGTCGGCTCGTTGATGATGCGCTTGACGTCCAGGCCCGCAATGCGGCCGGCATCCTTGGTTGCCTGGCGCTGCGAGTCGTTGAAGTAGGCCGGCACGGTGATGACCGCTTCGGTGACTTCTTCGCCGAGGTAGTCTTCGGCGGTCTTCTTCATCTTGCGCAGGATTTCAGCCGACACCTGTTGTGCCGCCAGCTTCTTGTCGCGCACGCCGATCCAGGCGTCGCCGTTGTCGGCCTTGACGATCGCGTACGGCATCAGGCCGATGTCTTTCTGGACTTCCTTTTCGTCGTACTTGCGGCCGATCAGGCGCTTGACGGCGAACAGGGTGTTCTTCGGGTTGGTGACGGCCTGGCGTTTCGCAGGCGCGCCAACCAGGATCTCGCCATCTTCCTGGTAAGCGATGATCGACGGCGTGGTACGCGCGCCTTCCGCGTTTTCGATGACCTTAGGCTGGCCATTTTCCATGATCGCTACGCACGAATTGGTGGTGCCCAGGTCGATACCGATGATTCTGCCCATGATTTTTTTCCTTTAAATACTAAGTTTCGGATGTTTTGTAATATTGGGAAAAACTGCGTGCTTTCAAGGGCGATTGCCAATCAGCACAGAATTTTTTCTTATTTCGGCGCTTATTTCGGCGCTGCCGCGGTCACAATAGCCGGACGCAACAGGCGGTCGGCGATCATGTAGCCCTTTTGCAGCACGGCGACCACGGTATTGGCTTCCTGGTCGGCCGGGACCACGGCCACGGCCTGGTGCTTGTTCGGGTCGAGCTTGTCGCCCTGCTGCGGCATCACTTCGACCAGGCGGTTCTTCTCGAAGGCGGAGGTGAGCTGCTTGAGCGTCATCTCGACGCCTTCCTTGATCGAGTCGACCGTCGGGGACTCGACCTTCAGCGCCATTTCCAGGCTGTCGCGCACCGGCACCATGGCCTCGGCGAAGCTTTCGATGGCGAATTTATGGGCCTTGCTGACGTCTTCCTGGGCGCGGCGGCGGATGTTCTCGGCGTCGGCCTTGGCACGCATGAAGGCGTCGTGCATCTCGGCCAGCTTGGCTTCGGTCGCGCTCAGCTGTTCTTCGAGGCTCGGCTCGCCGGACGGCTGGGCGCTAGCTGCCGGGGCGGCCGCAGCGGCTTCGCCTTCTGGCTGGGAAATCACCTCTGGATTTTCTTGGTCATGCATCGAAAAACTCCTGAAATCAAGTACTTGGCTGAATGATTGGACAGATGCTACTTGTCATACAGCGCCCCATATGGGGCGCTCTCCTACAAGTTCAAGGGGTATTGCAGCTCTGTCAGCGGAAAGTTTGACAACATTTGTTACAACACTTACCGAGGAGGTGGTTCTTTCCGGAGCCGGAAGACCTACCATGCTCTCCATAGGTCACCAGAACAATAACTGGCTAGGGAAAGCATCATGAAATTGCATTTGATCAGCAGCGCAGTCGTGGTCTACACCGCACTCGCAACAGCATGCATCTGCTGCGCCGGGCTGTAGAGCTCGCCGTCAAAAACCGGCCGTTTTAGCCGGCCGGGACAAGCGAGCGGCTCAGGCGCCCAGGCGCAGCGCGTGGTCGCGCCCGAATTCGGCATCGCGCCGCTCGGCGTCCCTCTGGGACGGGCTCATGATGGTTGGCCAGCCGATCAGGTGCTGTTCGGCGATCTCGGCAAGACCCACGATCCAGGTCGGCGACTCGTTCAGGCAAGGGATGTAATGAAATTCCTTGCCGCCGGCGGCCTCGAAATCGTGCTTCACTTCCATCGAGATTTCTTCCAGGGTTTCCAGGCAGTCGCTGGTAAAGCCCGGGCAGATCACGTCCACGCGCGCCACGCCCTGGCGCGCCAATTCCTGCACGGTCGGCGCCGTGTACGGCTGCAGCCACTCGGCCTTGCCGAAACGCGACTGGAAGGTGACGAGGTATTCGTCGGGCGCCAGGCGCAGGCGGCTTGCCAGCAGGCGCGCCGTCTTCTGGCATTCGCAGTAATACGGGTCGCCCAGCATCAGCGTGCGCTTCGGCACGCCATGGAAACTCATCACCAGTTTGCCGCCGCGGCCGTGCGCGTCCCAGTGCGCCAGCACAATGTCGTGCAGGGCGTCGATATAACCGTCGTGGTCGTGGTAGTGCTTGATCAGGCGCAGTTCGGGCACGTTGCGCACGTCCTTGTAATGGGCAAAGACGGCGTCCCAGATCGAGGCAGTCGTGGTGCCCGAATACTGCGGATAGGCCGGCAGAATCGCGATGCGGTCGCAATTGGCAGCTTTCAGTTCGTCCAGCACGTCCGCCAGCGAAGGCGAGCCGTAGCGCATCGCCATGCGCACCTGGACGCCTTCATGGCCGCGTTCTTCGAGCGCTTCGGCCAGCAGGCTGGCCTGCTTCTGGGTGTGCACCTTCAACGGCGAACCCTCGCGGGTCCAGATCATCTGGTATTTCTTCGCCGACGCGCCCGAGCGAAAAGGCAGGATGAAGATGTTCAGGATGAACCACCACACCAGGCGCGGGATCTCGACCACGCGCGGATCCGACAGGAATTGCTTCAGGTAGCGCTTGACCGCCGCACGGGTCGGCGCGTCGGGCGTACCGAGGTTGACGAGGACGATGGCGCTCTGGGCAATGCTACCGTGGGTGTGACTTGGTTCTTTTCGGAAAGGCATGGGCAAACAGGAGGCAGCGAGGGCCTCCATTATATGTGCGCCGGATACAGCCTTCGAGCCGATATTTACGATTGGCGAGCTAACTCGGCTGTTTGGCAATGTTGTTGCTGTGCCGGTGTCTCGCGGTCGCCACGCCTTGCTGGATTGAGCTCGATCAAGCGGTGGAGCAGACTGGACTGCCCCACCGCGCTATTGCGTCAACCGCTCAGGCCGCCACTCAGGTCGTCACATTCAGGCGCACGTCGATGTTGTTGCGGGTCGCATTCGAGTACGGGCAGACGATGTGCGCCTTGTCGACCAGCGTCTGCAACTGCTGCTGCTCCATGCCGGGGCCGTGGATCGTCAGGTCGACCTCGATGCCGAAACCGGTCGGGATCTGGCCGATGCCGACATCGCCCGTGACCGTCAGGTCTTGCGGCAGCGTGACGTTCTGCTGGCCGGCGACAAATTTCAGCGCACCCAGGAAGCAGGCCGAATAGCCGGCCGCGAACAGTTGCTCGGGATTGGTACCGGT
>JAQGLR010000359.1 GCA_028292765.1 Massilia sp.
TCGGTCTTCAGCGGATCGTCGAAGCGGCGGATCATCTCGCGGTCGTGGGTCTCGCGGCCCTCGACGTTCTCGCGCATCGTGCGGCCGCTGACGGTGATCCGGTCGGCGTTGAGCTTGCCGGCCTGCAGCAGCTCCCAGAGGATTGCCGGCGTCCCGCCCGCGCGGTGGAACCGCTCGCCCAGATACTGGCCGGCCGGCTGCATGTTGAGGCTCAGCGGCAGCGGGTAGCCGTGCTCCACCCAGTCGTCCGCGGTGATCTCCACGCCGGCGTGCCGGGCCATGGCGGAGATGTGCGGCTGGGCGTTGGTGGAGCCGCCGATGACCGTGGTCAGGGCGATGGCGTCCAGGAAGGCCTCGCGCGTCAGGATCTGCGAGGGCTTGAGATCCTCGTAGGCCATCTCGACGATGCGCTTGCCGGTCTCGTAGGCCATCTGGCCGCGCTCGCGATAGGGCGCCGGAATCGCGGAGCAGCCGGGCAGCGACAGCCCCAGCGCCTCGGCGATGGCGTTCATCGTCGAGGCGGTGCCCATGGTGTTGCAGTGGCCGGCCGACGGGGCCGAAGCGGTGGCGATCTGGATGAACTTGTCTTCGTCGATCTCGCCGGCGGCCAGGCGGCGGCGCCCCTTCCAGATGGCGGCGCCCGAGCCGACCAGTTCGCCCTCGAACCAGCCGTCGAGCATCGGGCCGCCGGACAGCACGATCGCCGGGAGGTCGACCGTGGCGGCGGCCATCAGCTGGGCCGGCGTGGTCTTGTCGCAGCCGGTGGTGAGCACCACGGCGTCGATCGGGTAGCCGTGCAGGATCTCGACCAGGCCCAGGTAGGCCAGGTTGCGGTCCAGCGCCGCGGTCGGGCGGCGGCAGTTCTCGAAGATCGGGTGCAGCGGGAATTCCATCGGGATGCCGCCGGCGTCGCGGATGCCGTCGCGCACCCGCTTGGCCAGCTCGAGGTGGATGCGGTTGCACGGCGCGATGTCGCTGCCGCTCTGCGCGATGCCGATGATCGGTTTGCCCGAGCGCAGTTCGCCGGGCGTGATCCCGTAGTTCATGAAGCGCTCGAGGTAGAGCGCCGTCATGTCGATGCGGTCGGGATTGTCGAACCAGTCCTGGGAGCGGAAGCGGCGCGGCTTGTTCTGCTGATTTTCGTCTTGATGCTTTTCGTCGTTCATTTTCTTATTCCTCGAGCCGCAGCAGGTGCTGCGGCAGTCCCGGCGTCTCCACGCGGAAGGTAAACAGGCCGCCGGCCAGCGGCTGCGCCGCCAGCTCTTCAGCCGACAGGCCCTTGCGCGCGGTGGTCGCATACACCGTGCATAAATCGTCCCCGCCGAAAGCCAGCTTGGTCACGTTCGCACAAGGGAAGCGCACTTCGCCGACCTTCCGGCCGGCCGCGTCGAAGCGGTCGATGCGCCAGCCCCCGAAGGTGGCGACCCACAGGTGCCCCGCCGCGTCGACCGCCATCCCGTCCGGATAGCCGCCGTCGCGCAGTTCGACGAACAGGCGCTTGTTCGACAGGCCGCCGTCCAGGGCCAGGTCAAAGGCGTGGATCCGCTTGTCCAGCGTGTCGGTGTGGTACAGGGTACGGCCGTCGGGGCTGACGGCGGGGCCGTTGGTGATGATGTAGCCCTCGTCCATCCTGGCGACGGCGGCGCCGTCGAAGCGGTACAGGGCGCCGCTGGGCCGGTTTTCGGCGTCGTCCATCGAACCGAACCACAAGGCGCCATCCGCGCCGACGTGGCCGTCGTTGAAGCGGTTGCCCGGCTGGTCGGCTTCCACCCTGGCCAGCAGGGCGAACTCGCCGCTCGCCTCGTCGAAGCGGTACAGGCCGTCGTCGAGCGAGCAGACCATGCCGCCGCCCGTGGCGGGCACGATGAAACTCACCTGCCCCGGCGCATCCCAGCTGCGGCGGTCCGACCCGTCGAGGGCGCAGCGGTGGATGCGGCGGCCCTTGATGTCGACGAACCAGACCCGCCTGGCGGCGGCCTCCCACAAGACACCCTCGCCCAACGTGGCCGCTACCGGCCACAGGCAGCGTGGTGCGAAGTGCTGCGCGTCGTTCATGCCCCGTACCAGCCGGCGTCGACGAAGTATTCGCGGCCGCTGCAGTGGCGCGCGTTGTTCGAGGCCAGGAACAGCGACAGCGCCGCCACGTCCTGCATCTCGACGCGTTCCGGGATGCACTGGCCGGCCAGGATGCGCGACTCTTCTTCCGGATCGTGCCACAGCGCCTGCTGGCGCGGGGTGCGCACCGCGCCCGGCACCACCGTGTTGGCGCGGATGCCGTACTTGCCGGCTTCGCGCGCCAGCGCCCGCGTCATGCCCTCGATGCCGGCCTTGGCCGTCATGTACAGGTGCAGCCGGGTGTGCGGCAAGTGCCAGGAGATCGAACCGAAGTTCAGGATCACCCCGTGGCCCCTCTCCTTCATCCCCGGCAGCACGGCCTGGGTGCAGAAGAACTTGTGGCGCAGGTTGACGTTCATGCGGCTGTCCCAGTACTCGGCGGTGACGTCCTCGATCTCGTGGCGGTCGTCGTTGGCCGCGTTGTTGAGCAGGATGTCGACGCCGCCGAGTTCCTCCTCGATGCGGGCGAAGACCGACTTCAGCTCGTCCAGGTTGGTCAGGTCGCACCTGGCGAATTGCGGCGCATGCGCCGAATCCCGGAGGCTGGCCTCCAGCTCGCGCGAAGCCTCTTCGGCGATGTCGAGGAAGACCACGCGCGCGCCCTGGCCGGCGAAGGCCGTGGTCAGTTCGGCGCCGATGCCACTGCCGCCGCCGGTGATGACGACGCGCTTTCCCTTCAGGTCGGGATAGGTCGCGTAGGCGAATTCGTGTTTGTTATTGTCAGACATGAGCATCTCGTTAGCTAAGGGCGCGTCCGGGGCTGGTCACCGGCCGCCGGCGGCGGCCAGCAGGCCGCGCCGCGCCAGGTTGTTGTACAGGGCGCGTACGCCGAAGGTCCAGGGTGCGGCCTGGTCGCTGCGCGCGACCGTGTTGACCAGCGTGCCCAGCGACGGCGTCGAAATGCTGACGCGGTCGCCGATGTGGTGGGTGAAGCCTTTGCCGGGGGCGTCGCGGTCCTTGATGGGCGAGAACATCGTGCCCAGGAAGAGCATGAAGCCGTCCGGATACTGGTGGTGGGCGCCGCAGGTCTGGCCGACCAGGTCGAGCGGGTCGCGGCTGATCTCGCGCATGAAGCTCGCGCCTGCCAGCTCGAAGCCGTCGTCGACGCCTTCGATCTGCATCCGCACTTCGGCCTGGCGCAGGGTGTCGAGCGAAAAATCGCCGTCGAACAGGCGGATGAAGGGGCCGATCGCGCAGGAGGCGTTGTTGTCCTTGGCCTTGCCCAGCAAGAGGGCGCTGCGGCCTTCGATGTCGCGCAGGTTGACGTCGTTGCCGAGCGTCCCGCCGACCACCTGGCCGCGGCTGTTCACCGCCAGCACGATTTCCGGCTCGGGATTATTCCAGTGCGACGCCGGGTGCAGGCCGACATCGAAGCCATGGCCGACGGCCGACATCGGCTGCGACTTGGTGAAGACTTCGGCATACGGACCGATGCCCACTTCCATGTACTGCGACCACAGCCCGCGCTCCGAGAGCTCGGCCTTCAGGCGCAGCGCGGCCTCGGAACCGGGTTCGATCTGCGACAGGTTGGTGCCGATCGAGGCCTGCAGCTGCTCGCGCAGCTCGCCCGCGCGCGCAGGATTGCCCCTGGCCTGTTCCTCGATCACGCGCTCGAGCAGGCTGACGGCGAAGGTCACGCCGCAGGCCTTGATCGCCTGCAGGTCGCAGGGGGCGAGCAGGCGGAGCCTACCCTGTTCCCCGCCCTGCACGAGGGTCAGCGCGTCGCCCAGGTCTTCGCCTTCGGCGGCGCGCACGATCGCCAGCAGGTCGTCGCGCTCGAACAGCTCGGCCACCGTGGCGGCGTGGTGCGTGATGTCGACCAGGCGGCCGCGGCGCACCGCGACCACGGCCGGGCCGTCGATGGGCGCGCCTCGCCACACGCGGCCGACCAGCAGCGCATTGTCCAGGTTTTCCGGCAGCGGATTGAATTGATTCGTCATGATTCTTCTTTCCTTACGCGACCGTCAGGGTCGTCTTCTTGAGGTCGACGCTGTTCGGTCCCGCGAAAATGGTGAACGTGCCCGGTTCGACGACGCGCTTCATGTCGGCGTTGAAGAACCACAGGTCGGTCGGCTTGATGTCGAAGCTGAGGGTACGGCTTTCGCCCGGCTCGAGCGTCACGCGCTGGAAGCCCTTCAGCTCCAGCAGCGCACGGGTCACCGAACTGACGTCGTCGCGAATGTAGAGCTGCACGACTTCGTCGCCGCGCACGTTGCCGACGTTGCGCACCTCGACCTGCACCCGGGTGCTGCCGGCAATGCCGATGCGCGCATTCGCCAGCTTCGGCGCCGAGATCTCGAAGCGGGTGTACGACAGGCCGTAGCCGAACGGGTACAGGGGCGTGGTGACGCCGTCGATGTAGCCGCGGCGGCTGCTGGGTTTGCGGTTGTAGTACATCGGCAGCTGGCCCGGGTCGCGCGCGATCGACACCGGCAGCTTGCCGCCCGGGTTGGCCCGGCCGAACAGCAGGTCGGCCACCGCATGGCCGGTTTCCTGGCCGAGGTACCAGCATTCGAGCAGGGCATCGGCACGTTCGGCCAGCAGGTTGACCGACAGCGGGCGCCCGTTCAGCAGCAGCACCACGGTCGGCTTGTTGAGCGCAAAGATGGCGCGCGCCAGGTCGTTCTGCTGGCCGAGCAGGTCGAGGCCCGTGCGGTCGCCGAGGTGGTTGTCGGCCCAGGCTTCGCGCGCCGTCATCTCGTTGTCGCCCAGGACCATGACGATGGTGTCGGCCGACTTCGCCGCCTCCACCGCCGCGGCGATCAGGCGGGCATTGACTTCCGGCTTCGTGAACACGATCTCGTCCTTGCCCCAGACCCGGCCTTCGGTCAGGCGCACGCCTTCCGAGTACGCGAGCGAGAAGCCCTGGGCGCGGGCTTCCTTCTCCAGCCCTTCGTAGACCGAGACCACGTGGCGCGGCACGTCCGAGTAGCCGCCGATCGGGGTGTCTTTCGCGTGGGTGCCGACCAGCAGCATCTTGCCGACCCGGTTCGCCTGCAGCGGCAGCAGGCCCTTGTCGTTTTTCAGCAGCACGGCGCTGCGGCGGGCCGCCTCGAGCGCCAGCGCGATCGCGTCAGGGGTGGCGGTGCGCTCGCCGGCGCGGGCGGCGTCGGCATACGGATTCTCGAACAGCCCGGCGTCGAACTTCAGCTTGAGGATGCGGCGCACGGAATCGTCGATCTCCTTCACCGAGATTTTCTTCTCGCGCACCAGTTCCGCCAGCGCCAGGTAGCCCAGCGGATCCGGGGTTTCGATGTCGACCCCGGCCTTGATCGCACGCAGCGCCGCTTCCTTGGGCGTGGCCACCAGGCTGTGGCGCGTGATCAGTTCGTTCACGGCCATGTAGTCCGAGACGGTGACGCCCTTGAAGCCCCACTCCTTGCGCAGCACGTCGGTCAGCAGCCAGCGGTTGGCGTGCGACGGCAGGCCGTCGATCTCGTTATACGAGGGCATGACGGCCGCGATCTTGGTTTCGCGGATGATCTTTTCGAAGGGCGGGAAGAAGTCTTCGCGCAGGGTGCGCTCGCCGACGTTGGCCGGGCCGATGTTGGTGCCGCTCTCGGGCTGGCCGTGGCCGGTCATGTGCTTGAGCGTCGCGTGCACCTTGTCCGGCGCCAGCGGCAGCGTGTCGCCCGAGAAGCCGATGACGGCGGCCTTGCCCATCACGCCGCACAGGTGCGGGTCTTCGCCATAGGTTTCCTCGATGCGGCCCCAGCGCGGGTCGCGCGCCACGTCGACCACCGGCGCCAGCGCCAGGTTCGCGCCGCGGGCACGCATCTCGCGCGCGGCGACGGCGAACACGCGGGTCACCAGCGCCGGATCGAAGCTCGAGGCCAGGCCGATCGACTGCGGGAAACTGGTCGCTTCGCGCGCCGAATAGCCGTGCAAGGCTTCCTCGTGCATCAGGACGGGGATACCCAGGCGGGTGCGCTCGACCGCCCACTTCTGTACCGCATTCACGTATTCGGCGGTTTCGCGCGGGCCGCGGTTGACGGTCTCGCCGGCGTCGCCGGCCACATTCGCGGCATCGCCGCGCTGGCGGTCGGACGGGCGCGCGAACATGCCCATCCCGTTCGGATACGCGGCCAGCGCCTTCTCGGACGAAAAAGTGGTGTCCGGGTTCTGGACGCCGGCCTTCTTTTGCCACAGGCACTGCATCTGGGCGATCTTCTCCTCGAGCGTCATGCGCCCGAGCAGGTCGTTGACGCGGGCGTCGATCGGCGCACCCGCCTTCTTGTAGAGCGGCGCGCCGCCCTGCCCGGCCCTGGCCGCCGCAGTGGCGACAACCGGAATACTGCCCAAACCCGCGAGGCCGGCCGCGCTGCCCACCGACGCCAGGAATTCCCTGCGCTTGATACCCATGTGCTGTGTCTCCGCTGCTTGTTTTTGCTTGTTGTTTTATCCCGCGCCTGGGGCGCGGGTGCTTCCTGTTGCGCGGCGCTGCCATGCTGGGAAAACATCCGCATAACAGAAATGTTACCGCAACCATTTGAGTCTAATCGACGGAATTGGCGGCTGTCAATCAAATACTGGGCGAATGTGCAGCGGCGCCGACGAAACGGACGCGGACGCTGCGGGGACGGCCAGGCGGCCACGAGGAGGCGCCGCGCAGGAGGGAAATCGCTGCACGGCGGGGGGCGGGGGAATGACGAAAGGGATGGCGCCCGCGGACGGGCGGCGGCCGATCAGCGCGGCGCGTGGGCGCGCCTGGCGCTGGCGGGGGCGGACTTGGCGCCGGCCTTGAGCGGGGACTTGGCCGGGGACTTGGGTGCGGGCAGGCGCGCCGGCGGCCGGATGCGCGGCGCGGCGTCGGACTGGCGGCGCACCAGCTCGAATTCCATCGGCACGCGTTCCGGCTGGGCGCGTTCATCCTCACCCTCGCGCAGGGCGCGCACGCGCCGCACCAGCGACTGCACGGCCTGGCGCGCCATCTCGGCGATCGGCTGGCGCACGGTGGTCAGCTCGGGCCAGATCGTCGTGGCCAGCGCGGAATCGTCGAAACCGGTGACGGTGAGGTCGCCCGGCACGTCGAGCCCGAGGCGGTGCGCGACGGCCACCGCGGCCGCGGCCATGTCGTCGTTGCTGGCGAAAATCGCGGTCGGGCGCGTGTCGAGGCCGAGCAGCTGTTCCGCCGCGTCCAGGCCCGAGCGGTAGGTGAACATGCCCTGCACCACCAGCTCTTCGGACTTGTCGGCGCCCTTTTCCTCGATCGCCGCGCGGTAGCCCGCCAGGCGGCGGCCGCTGGCGCTCTGGTTCGGGTGGCCGACCACGAAGCCGATGCGCTGGTGGCCGAGCGCGATCAGGTGGCGCGTCATGTGGCAGGCGGCTTCGAAGTCGTCGATGCTGACCGCGCCCACCCGTTCGTCGGGCGTGCCGCAGGCCACCACCACGGCCGGGATGTCGGCCGCGGCGACGCAGGCGATCACGGACTCGCTGTCGCACAGCGGCGGCGGCAGGATGATGCCGTCCAGGCCGTTTTCGATCAGGCGCCGGGTCTGCTCTTCCTCGTGCTGCCCCGCTTCGCATTTTTCGACGAAAAGCTGGACGTTGTTGAGGCCGGACTGGCTGAGCAGGCCGACCAGGAATTCGCTGAGGTAAGCGGCACTCGGATTGCTGTACAGGAAGCCGACGCGGATCGGCTTGGAGCCGGCCAGGTTGCGCGCTTCCTGGTTCGGGGTGTAGTTCAGGGACGCGACCGCCTCGGCGACCTTGCGCCGCGTGCTTTCGCGCACCAGGCCCTTGCCGTTCATGACGCGCGACACCGTCATCGGCGACACGCCGGCCAGCTTGGCGACGTCGGCCATCGTTGGCTGGCCGCGGCGCTCGACGGCTTCCTCGATGGCCTCGACTTTGGCTTTTCTCATGTCCGGCTTGCCCCTTTTCTGACACGTTGGTTGCGCAATATTGGTCGCGCTATCTTAGCACGATAATTAGCACGATCGCGGCGTGGCAAGGCGGGTCCTCCCTTGCTGCCGGCAAGTTCCGGAAGTTAGAGAGAATTCGATTTCAACAAAATAAAGATTGCGCTAACATAAGCCAGCCCGACGAGCTCGGGCGCGACGACTCGACTATCGCAACCTGGAGACAGAGAACAACATGACCACACGACGCACCATGCTGCACGCCCTCGCCGGCGCCGCCCTCCTGCCCTCGGGCGTCAACGCCTTCGCCGCCACCGCCGGCGCGCCGGGCGAAGCCCTGAAAGACATCGCCAAACGCAAGGGCCTGCGCTTCGGCACCGCGGTCGGCAGCGGCAAGGCGCAGTTCGGCGACCCCGCCTACCGCGCCCTGGTCGAACGCGAGTGCAACATCATCGTCGCCGAGAACGAGATGAAATGGCAGGCACTCGAGCCGGCGCGCGACGCGTACCGCTTCGGCCCGGCCGACGCGATGCTGGACTGGGCGAACAAAAGCGGCATGGCCATGCGCGGCCACAACCTGTTCTGGCAGGCCGAAAAATGGGTGCCGGCCTGGGTCGCGCAAGTCGATTTCGGCGCCCAGCCCGCGCGTGGCGCCGAACGCCTGATGCGCAAGCACGTGCAAACCGTCTGCGCGCACTACGGAACGCGGATTGGCAGCTGGGACGTGGTCAACGAAGCAATCGACCCGGCCGACGGCAAGCTGCGCCAGAACGCCCTCACCCGCCCGCTCGGCGCGATCGACCAGATCGACCTGGCTTTCCGCCTGGCCCACGAATACGCGCCGCATGCCCAGCTGGTGTACAACGACTACATGCGCGGCGACACCGGCAGCGCGAAGCATCGCGCCGGCGTGCTGGCCCTGCTGGCCGAACTCAGGAAACGCGGCACCCCGATCCACGCACTCGGCCTGCAGGGCCATATCGGCTCCTGGGACGAGAGCGCCTCCGCTGGCCGCGAAGACATGCTGCAGTGGCGCCGCTTCCTCGACGAAGCGACCAGCATGGGCTTCGACCTCCTGATCACCGAGTTCGACGTCAACGACCGGCGCCTGCCCGCCGACATCGCGCAACGCGACGCCGGCGTGGCGGCCGCCGCGCGCGACTTCCTCGACGTGACGCTGTCCTACCCGCGCCTGACCGACTTCCTGCTGTGGGGCATGGCCGACCACATCAACTGGCTGCAGACCTGGGACGAGGCGCCGCGCCTGGACAAGCTGCCGATGCGGCCCACCCCTTACGACGCGCAGCTGCGCGCCAAGCCGCTGCGCACGGCGATCGCCGATGCGATGCGGGCGATGCCGGCACGAAAGGCCTGACGGGGCGGAGTTACAGTGCCCGCACCGACTCGCGCACCACGAGCGTCGGTTGCGGCACCTCGAGCTCGAGCGGCTCGCCGCGGATCATGGTGAGGATCGCCCGGCCCAGGCGCTGGCCGACGTCGAACAGCGGCTGGCGCACCGTGGTCAGCGGCGGGGTCGTGTACATCGAGCTGTGCAGGTCGTCGAAGCCGACCACGGAAACGTCGTCCGGCACCGCGATGCCGCGCCGGTAGAGGGCCAGCCGGGCGCCATACGCGGTCAGGTCGTTGGCCGCGAAAATGGCCGAAAAATGCTGGCCCGAAGCGAGCAAGCGCTCGACCGCCGCCAGGCCGCCCGACTCCGAGAAGTCGCCGGCCGCAACCAGTTTCGGCTGGCGCCGGATCTTGTGTTTCGCCAGGGTGTCGCGGTAGCCGGCCAGGCGCGCCACGGCGTCGCGGTGGTCGGGGGGGCCGGCGATGAAGGCGATGTCGCGATGGCCGAGCGCCACCAGGTGCTCGACCGCGTCGCAGGCGCCGCGATAGTTATCGAGGCAAAAGCCGTAGGTGCGCGCGCCGCGCAGGTCGCGCCCGAAGGCGACGATCGGCACGCGCTGCGACAGCTTCAGGATCTGCTCGTCTTTCATCCTGCCGCTCAGGATGACCAGGCCGTCCACCCGCCGCGCGATCAGCAGTTCGATGCGTTCGGCCTCCTCGTCCGCATGCCAGTGGCCGGAAACGATCAGCGGCGCATAGCCGGTGCCCTGCAACGCATCGTCGACGCCGGCCATGGCGTCGGCGAAATAGCCCGACACCAGCGACTGGGTCAGGATCCCGATCGTGCGCGAACTGCCGGTCTTCAGGTTTTGCGCCAGCACGTTCGGCGTGTAGTTCAGCCGCTCGATGGCGTCCTCGATGGCCTGGCGCTTGTCCTCGGACACCTTGGCGGTGCCGTTCAGCAGGCGCGACACCGTCGCGGCCGACACCCCCGCCACGCGGGCGACCTCATGGACAGTGGCCGTCGGCCTGTTGGACGCTTTTCTCATGCGGGGCAAGGGGCCGCTATCGCTCACGGCCAAGGGTCGAAAATGGGCAGTATAGCAGCAGCGCCAAAATGTATTTGACAGGCAATCAGGCCCGGGCATAATATGAAATCGATTTCATACCCTGTTTCGTACACTGTTTTCTGCTTTGCCCCGCCATTTGCCGCCGCACGCCGACAAAGCCGAACCGCACAACTCCAACGCCCTATTCGCCATGCATGATTCCATCCGTTTTTCCCCCGACTTCACCTGGGGCGTCGCGACCAGCGCCTACCAGGTCGAAGGCGCCTTCGACGCCGACGGCAAGGGTCCCTCGATCTGGGACAGCTTCTCGCACAATGCCGCCAACATCAAGGACGGCAGCAACGGCGACGTCGCCTGCGACCACTACCACCGCTACCGCGAGGATGTCGGGATCATGGCCGGCCTGGGTGTCGACGCCTACCGCTTCTCGATGGCCTGGTCGCGCGTGCAGCCGCTCGGGCACGGGGCGTGGAACGAGAAGGGCTTCGATTTCTATGCGCGTCTGCTCGACGCCCTGCAGGAAAAGGGCATCGCACCGCACCTGACCCTGTACCACTGGGACCTGCCGCAAGGCCTGCAGGATGCCGGCGGCTGGCTCGCGCGCGACACTGCCTTCCGCTTCGGCGACTATGCGCAGGAGGTGGCGCGCCGCTTCGGCGACCGCCTCGCCAGCATCGCCACCCACAACGAACCCTGGTGCACCGCCAACCTAGGCTACGGCAACGCGCAGTTCGCCCCGGGCGTGAGCGACGCCAGACAGGCGCTCCAGGTCTCGCACCACCTGCTGCTCTCGCACGGCCTGGCGATGGGGGCGATGCGCTCCGTCGCTTCGCAGGCGGCGCTGGGCATCGTGCTGAACCAGTGGACCTCCGATCCCGCCACCGGCAGCACCGCCGACCGCGCGCTCGCCGAACTGGAATGGGCGCGCTCGGTGCAGTGGTTCATGGACCCGATCTTCAAGGGCCGCTATCCGGAACTGGCCCTGCGCGCGCACGGCGCCGACGCGCCGCAGGTGAACGCAGGCGATTTCGACATCATCCGCCAGCCGCTCGACTTCCTGGGGGTGAACTACTATTTCCGCCACTTTGCCAGCGCCGAGACCCCGCCGCGCACGGCGCCCTGCGCACTGGGCACCACCGACATGGGCTGGGAAATTTACCCGCAGGGCCTCACCGAGCTGCTGCTGAAACTGAAAGGCGAATACGCGCTGCCGCCGATCTACATCACCGAGAACGGCATGGCGTCGGCCGACACGGTGGACGGCGGCCAGGTCACCGACACCGACCGGATCAGCTTCGTGCGGCAGCACCTCGCGGCCCTGCAGGCGGCGATCGACGCCGGCGTCGACGTGCGCGGCTACTTCCTGTGGAGCCTGCTCGACAACTTCGAGTGGAACTCGGGCTATGCCAAGCGCTTCGGCATCGTCCACGTCGACTATGCCACCCAGCAGCGCACGCCCAAGGCGAGCGCGCTGTGGTACCGCGACTTCGTCGCCGCCCAGCGCGGCCAGCGGCACGCAGCATAAGTATCAATAAAAATAAGCACGGAGGAGACATGACTGAAGAACTGTACCGGGACGGCCCGCGCCTGCTGGCCGACATCGGCGGCACCAACGCGCGCTTCGCGCTCGAACGCGGGCCCGGATCCATCGACGGCATCGCGACCCTGGCCTGCGCCGATCATCCGCGCTTCCAGGACGCGGTGCGCGCCTATCTCGCCGGCCAGCCCGAGGCCGCCAGGCGCGTGCGCCATGCCGTGATCGCGATCGCCAACCCGGTCGAGGGCGACCGCGTCAAGATGACCAACCACAACTGGGAATTCTCGCTCGCTGCGGCGCGCGCCGAACTGGGGCTGGACACCCTGCTGGCCGTGAACGATTTCGCGGCGCTGGCGATGGCGGTGCCGCAACTGGCCGCATCGGACCTGGTGCAGGTCGGCGGCGGGGCACCCGCACTCGATGGCGTGATCGGCCTGGTGGGCGCCGGCACGGGCCTGGGCGTGGCGGGACTGCTGCCGGCGCACGGCCGCTGGACCGTATTGCAGAGCGAAGGCGGCCACGTCGCCTTCTCGCCCGTGGACCGGCGCGAACAGGACATCCTCGACTATTGCCGGAAGCGCTGGGACCACGTCTCGGCCGAACGCCTGGTCTCCGGCCCCGGCCTGGCGCTGATCCGCGAAGCCCTGGCCGCCCGTGCGGGCCTGGCAGTCGACGCGCTGGAGCCGGCCGCCATCGTCGAGCGCGCGCTGGACGGAGGTGACGCGCTCTGCGTGGAGACGCTGGACACCTTCTGCGCCATGCTCGGCACGGTGGCGGCGAACGTCGCCGTGACCCTGTGCGCGCGCGGCGGCATCTATATCGGGGGCGGCGTGGTGCCGCGCCTCGGCGAATGGTTCGGGCGCTCGCCGTTTCGGGCCCGCTTCGAGAACAAGGGCCGCTTCTCCAGCTTCACGGCGCGCATTCCCTGCTTCGTGATCCACGCGCCCTACCCTGCGCTGGGCGGCGCGGCGGCCATGCTGGTGCAGCACCTGGACGCAGATCCGGCTTCCGGGGCCGTGCGCCGTCCCGCCCCGATCGCGACGGAGGTCCACCATGGCCACGCCTGAGCGCACCCGCCATCCGCTGCTGTGGGTCCCCAGCGGCTACTTCACGATGGCGCTCGGCTACACCATGCTGACCAGCGTCACCGCCATCATGTTCAAGAACCTGGGCATGGACAACGGCCGCGCCGCCGCCTACTCGAGCATGCTGATCCTGGCCTACACGATCAAGCCGCTGTTCGCGCCGGTCGTCGAGATGTACCGCACCAAGAAGTTCTTCGTGCTGTGGGCGCAGGTGGCGATCGGCCTGGGCTTCGCCGGCGCCGCGCTGGCCATGGGCCTGCCCGGCTACATGACGGTGATGCTGCCCCTGTTCTGGCTGATGTCCTTCATCGGCGCGACCCAGGACATCGCCAGCGACGGTGTCTACGTGACCTCGCTCGACTCGCGGGCGCAATCGCTGTATTGCGGCGTGCAGAGCCTGTCGTGGAACATCGGCCCGATCGTCGCCTCGGGCCTGCTGGTCTACCTGAGCGGCATGCTGCACACCGAGGTGTTCGGCCACGATCCCAGGGCCTTCGGCCCGGAATGGATGGACGCGTGGCGCGTGGTCTTCTTCATCGTCGCCGGCATCACGGTCGTGATGGCGCTGTGGCACGCGCGCGTGATGCCGGACGGCGCGCGCGCCGCGAACACCCCCGACAGCCTGCGCGGCGCCCGCGACATCCTGTGGGATTCCTTCGTCACCTTCTTCCAGAAGCGCGACGTGTGGAAGATGATCGCCTTTGCCCTCCTGTTCCGCACCAGTATCGGCCTGCTGGAGAAGATCGGCCCCTTCTTCATGGTCGACGGGGCGGCCAGGGGCGGCCTCGGCATGTCGAACGAGGAGCTGGGCATCGTCTACGGCACCTGGGGCCTGGCGGCGGTGCTGCTCGGTTCCCTGCTGGGCGGCCTGTATGTCGCCCGGCGCGGCCTGAAGCGCGTGCTGTTCGTGCTGTGCTGCGCCGTCAACATCCCGAACCTGACCTTCCTGGCGATGGCGATCGCCCTGCCCTCGGACACCTTCGTCATCGCGGCCGGCGTGGTCGTCGAGAAGTTCTTCTATGGCTTCGGCGCGGTCGGCTTCATGATCTACCTGATGCAGCAGCTGGCGCCGGGCAAGTACGCCACGACCCACTATGCCTTCGGCACCGGCCTGATGGGCTTATGCAATATGCTGACCGGCGTCGTCAGCGGACACCTGCAGGAAATGATGGGCTACGTCAGCTATTTCGGGCTGGTGATGGTCGCCACCATCCCGTCCTTCCTGGCGACCTGGTTCGCACCCTTCCACCACGACGATGGGACCGATGCCGATTCGGCTGCCGACAAGCCTGGCGCGACCGAAGAAGTGCCTGCCGCAAGCTCGCCACAACCCGCCGCCTGAAAGCGGGCGCACCGGCCGGGCCACCGCCCGGCCGTTCAGGACAGCAGCGTCAACGGCGCGAACCATGTTTGGTCAGGCAGCAATCGACCCAAACCGGTCACTTGCACCTGTGAATGCTCTCGCCAGCCTGTTCCCTTAGTCGGGAGCTCACGATATCAGGAGGTCGGCAACGACGTCACCCCGAAGTGGGCCATCTACAAGTTCAGCGAATTCACGCATCTGATTTCGCAGCTCGACCATGCGTGCAGTAGGCTCGGGCTGTGTAGCCCAGAAGAG
>JAQGLR010000375.1 GCA_028292765.1 Massilia sp.
GGCGGAAGGAGCGGAAAGCGCCGGCGCGCCGAGGGCGGCGAGGACGATGCCAAGCTGGCAAGGGAATGAAGTGCGCATGGGGGATCTCGGGATGGGAACCGCGCGATGATACGGCAGGGGCAAGTGCCGGGGCAAGAAGCTTCGGGCGACTGGGGTATAATCGAAGGTTCGATTCAACTCACTCAAAACGCCAAGATCATGGAAGCTGAACGCATCAACGCCATCTCCGCCCTGCTGAACGACCTGACCGGTCGTGAGGCCGAACTTCGGAGGTATCTTTGACTTCGATCGGAAGTCAGAGAAACTAGAGCAGGTCAACGAAGAACTCGAAGATCCGACCGTCTGGAACGACCAGAAACGCGCCCTGGATCTCGGTAAAGAGAAAAAAGCCCTGGAGGGCGTCGTGCTGACGCTCGAGAAGGCGAAAGCCGACCTCGCGGACGCCGCCGACCTGTTCGAGATGGGTCGCGAAGAAGGCGACGAGGACACCATGGAAGCGGTCGCCGCCGACCTCGAGGGTATCCGCGCCGTGATCGAGGGGATGGAGTTCCGCCGCATGTTCAGTAATCCGATGGACCATGCGAGCTGCTTCATCGACATCCAGGCCGGCGCCGGCGGCACCGAAGCCCAGGACTGGGCCTCGATGCTGCTGCGCCAGTACCTGCGCTATTGCGAACGCAAGGGCTTCAAGGCCGAAATCCTCGAACAGTCCGACGGCGAGGTCGCCGGCATCAAGACCGCGACCATCAAGGTCGAGGGCGAGTACGCCTATGGCCACCTGCGCACCGAAACCGGCGTGCACCGCCTCGTGCGCAAGTCGCCGTTCGACTCGGCCAACGGCCGCCACACGTCGTTCACGTCGCTGTTCGTGTATCCGGAAGTGGACGAGTCGTTCGAAGTCGAGATCAACCCGGCCGACGTGCGCATCGACACCTACCGCGCATCGGGCGCGGGCGGCCAGCACATCAACAAGACCGACTCCGCGGTGCGCCTGACGCACGCCCCGTCGGGCATCGTCGTGCAGTGCCAGAACGACCGTTCGCAGCACCGCAACAAGGCCGAGGCCTTCGACATGCTGCGCGCGAAGCTGTTCGAAATGGAAATGCGCAAGCGCATGAGCGAGCAGCAGAAGCTGGAAGACTCGAAGACCGACGTCGGCTGGGGCCACCAGATCCGCTCGTACGTGCTCGACCAGTCGCGCATCAAGGACTTGCGTACCGGCTTCGAGACCGGCAACACCAAGAACGTGCTGGACGGCGACCTGGACGAGTTCATTTCGGCGTCGCTGAAGCAAGGCGTGGCATGACGCAGCAAACCCGACGCGCCCTGATCTTCGACATGGACGGCACCATCGTCGACAACATGGCCTTCCACACGCAGTCGTGGGTCACCTTCTTCGAGCGGCGCGGGCGCGACATCGATGCCGACGAATTCTTCCGCACCACCGCCGGCCGCCAGGGCAAGGAGATCATCCGTTCGCACATGGGCGAGCACCTGGCGGACGAAGAAGTCGCCACGCTCAACCATGAGAAGGAAGCGGTCTACCGCGAGCTGTACGCGCCGCACCTGAAGGCCGTCGCAGGCTTTGAAGACCTGATCGCCGATGCGCGTTCGCAGGGCGTGGCGCTGGCCGTCGGTACGGCCGCGCCACCGGCGAACGTCGAGTTCACGCTCGACGGCCTCGACCTGCGCCGCCATTTCGACGCCATCGTCGGCGCCACCGACGTCGCGCGCGGCAAGCCGCACCCGGACGTGTTCATCGAAGCGGCCCGCCGCTGCGGCGCCCTGCCATCGGATTGCATCGTGTTCGAAGACGCGCCGCTGGGCGTGGAAGCGGCCCGCCGCGCCGGCATGCGCACCGTGGTGATCACGACCACCCTGCCGGCGGAAAGCTTTGCCGAATTCGACAACGTGATCGCCATCGTTTCCGATTTCTCGGAATTGTCGCTGGACGCCTTGTTCGCCTGATGAAACCAATAAAGTAAAAATTACCATGACTACGGAAAACCAAGAGAACGCGTCGGCGCCGGCAGCACCGGCAGCCGACGAGAACAAGATCATGACCGAGCGCCGCGCCAAGCTGGCGGCGATCCGTGAGAAAGGCGTGGCCTTCCCGAACGATTTCAGGCCCGAGCACAAGGCGGCCGAGCTGCACGAGCAGTACGGCCATGCCTTGCGTGAAGAGCTGGAAGAAAAAGCCATTCCGGTGGTGCTCGCCGGCCGCATGATGCTCAAGCGCGAAGCCGGCAAGAAGGCCGCCTTCGCGACGCTGCAGGACGCTTCGGGCGCGCGCGCCGACGGCCGCATCCAGATCTACGTGACCCTGGACGCGACCGGCGAAGCGGCCATGGAAGCCCTCCGCAGCTACGACCTGGGCGACATCCTGGGCGTGGAAGGCACGCTGTTCAAGACCAAGGTCGACGAGCTGACCATCAAGGTCACGAAGCTGCGCCTGATCACGAAGTCGCTGCG
Organism: Massilia sp.; assembly: GCA_028292765.1. GTDB lineage: Bacteria > Pseudomonadota > Gammaproteobacteria > Burkholderiales > Burkholderiaceae_D > Telluria. The sequence goes on from JAQGLR010000375.1 coordinate 2,473, forward strand.
CCCGCTGCCGGACAAGTTCCACGGCCTGGCGGACCAGGAAACGAAGTATCGCCAGCGCTACGTCGACCTGATCATGAACGAAGACACGCGCCGCACCTTCAAGGCGCGTACCGCCGCGCTGTCGTCGATGCGCCGCTTCATGGAAAAGAACGACTTCATGGAAGTCGAAACGCCGATGCTGCACCCGATCCCGGGCGGCGCCGCGGCCAAGCCGTTCACCACCCACCACAATGCGCTCGACATGCAGATGTTCCTGCGCATCGCGCCCGAGCTGTATTTGAAGCGCCTGGTGGTCGGCGGTTTCGAGCGCGTCTTCGAAGTGAACCGCAACTTCCGCAACGAGGGCGTGTCGATCCGCCACAACCCGGAATTCACGATGATGGAGTTCTACGCGGCCTACGTGGACTACACCTGGCTGATGGACTTCACCGAAGCCGTCATCCGCCAGGCCGCCGTCGACGCCCAGGGCACGGCGGTGCTGACTTACGGCGGGCGCGAGCTGGACCTGTCGAAGCCCTTCCAGCGCCTGACCATCGTCGACGCGATCAACAAGTATGCGCCGGGCTATACGCCGGAGCAGCTGGACGACGCGGAATTCATCAAGGCTGAATTGAAGAAGTTCGGCGTGAAGCCGTTCGCGACCGCCGGTCTCGGTGCGCTGCAACTGGCCCTGTTCGAAGAGACGGCCGAGTCGCAGCTGTGGGAGCCGACCTATATCATCGACTATCCGGTCGAAGTGTCGCCGCTGGCGCGCGCGTCCGACACCCGTGC
>JAQGLR010000399.1 GCA_028292765.1 Massilia sp.
GGCGTACCGGATCGATGTCGACCGGCGCATGTTGCGCCTGCTGGCCGATCATGAAGGGGACGCGGCATTGGCCGGCCTCCTCGAACTCCTCGAACTGGGCCTGCAGCACGAACAACAACACCAGGAACTGATGCTCACCGACATGAAACACCTGCTGGCGCAGAATCCACTGCTGCCCGCCTATGTGAACGATCCGCTCCCGCCGCAGGGAGTACCGCCTGCGCTCGCCTTCCTGCCTCTCGACGGGGGCCTGGCGGAGATCGGCCATGATGGCCGCGGCTTTTGCTTCGATAACGAGTTGCCGCGCCACCGCACGTATGTCGCGCCATTTACGCTCGCCTCGCGCCTGGTGACGAATGGCGAATACCGCGAATTCATCGAGGCCGGCGGCTACCGCGATCCGGCGCTCTGGCTGGCCGAGGGCTGGGACCGGGTGGCGTCCGGCGAACTGGCCGCGCCCCTCTACTGGCGCAAGGGCGACAACAGCGGGGACGGCGAATGGCTTGAATTCACGCTGCACGGCGCGATGCCGCTCGATCCGGGCCGCCCCGTCACGCACGTTTCGCTGTACGAGGCCGATGCCTACGCGCGCTGGCGCGGCGCCCGCCTGCCGACGGAGACCGAATGGGAATTCGCCGCACGCCACGCACGCATCGAGGCCGGGCACCTGCATCCGGCTTCTGCCGCTTCTGCCGCTTCTGCTGCCCTTGCGGCCGGCGGCGGCCAGGATTTGGCGCAGATGTTCGGCGCCTGCTGGCAATGGACCAGCAGCAGCTACGCGCCGTATCCGGGCTATGCCCCGGCGCCGGGCGCGATCGGCGAATACAACGGCAAATTCATGGTCAACCAGTATGTGCTGCGTGGCGCCTCCTGCGCGACGCCCGCCGGCCATGCACGGGCGAGTTACCGCAATTTCTTCCCCGCCGGCGCGCGCTGGCAGTTCAGCGGAATCAGGTTGGCGCAATGATGTGTCGGCTGCACCTTTCTCGCCTGCGCCTGCGCCGCCTGCGCAAACGCAGCCTGCGCGTACGGATCCTGAACCGGCGCGCCAACGCGTATATCCTGTCGCACCCGCTCGCCTTCACGATCAGCGTGCTCAAGGGCTTCCGGGCGAACCAGGGCCTGCTGCTGGCCGGCGCCGTGGCCTATTATGCGCTGCTGTCGATCGTCCCCTTCCTGATGCTGGTGGTGGTGGCGCTGTCGCATTTCATGGACCAGGCCGAGTTGCTCGTCACGCTGCGCCGCTACCTGGAACTGCTGATGCCGGGGCAGTCGGCCTCCATCGTGGCCGAGGTCGCCAACTTCCTCGACAACCGCGATCTCATCACCTGGGTGCTGGCGGGAACGATGCTGTTTTTCAGCTCGTTCGCCTTCACCGTGCTCGAGAATGCGATGAGCGTCATCTTCGTGCACCGGGTCGCGATCCGGCGCCGCCACTTCCTGGTTTCCGCCTTATTGCCATATTGCTACATGCTGGCGCTCGGGGTCGGCGTGATGCTGGTGACGATCGTGGCCGGCACCTTGCAGGTGATGGGGACGGAGAGCGTGGAATTGCTGGGCACCACCTGGTCGCTCGGCGGCGTGTCGGGCGCCTTGCTCTACCTGCTGGGTCTTGCCGGTGAAATCCTGGTGCTGACCTCGATCTACCTGGTGATGCCCGTCGGGCGCCTGTCGACCTCGCATGCGCTGGTCGGCGGCGTCACGGCGGCGCTGCTGTGGGAAGCCGCGCGCCACGTGCTGGTCTGGTATTTCTCGACCCTGTCCCAGGTAAACATCGTGTACGGCTCGATGACGACCGCGATCGTCGTCATGTTCAGCCTCGAGATCGGCGCCACGCTGCTGCTGTTCGGCGCCCAGGTCATTGCCGAGTACGAGCGCGTGGGGCGCGGCAAGCCGGAGCGGCATCCCCCCATGACCACCACCCCCGCCTAGGCCGCGCCTGGCACGAGCCCCATGGCGGCCTTGCATTCGTCTCGCCGTACTAAGCTGCTGTCTTCGACGATGCGCCTTGCCCTGGGGCTCGTGTCAGACGCTCCGGATGCGGCGGGATTGCACGCAGTTCTTGCGCTAACGCAATTTTTTTAGCAAACCCGATGGCACAGTAGGTTCTTGCGCCGGCACAACGCTGGGCAGTTAACGTGAGAGCGGGAGGTGTCATGGAGGGAGGCGTATTCCTGGGCTTGCCGCTGCCAGTCATGGTGGCGTTTATCTTGTTGCTGTGCGGGCTGGCGCTGGTGGCGTTCCAGCTGCATCGACTCTACAGGCCTGCCGTCGTGCGCCCTGGCGCGCTCGACGCGCCAGGGCGCCACCAGCCCAAGCATCACTGAGACGTCAAAGTACGACGCCGCAGTTGCGTCCCGCCGACTTCGCCGCGTACAGCGCGCGGTCGGCGCGTTCGATGGCCTGGTCGATCGGCTCGCCCGGCGGGGTTTCCTGCAACAGCAGCAGGAATTCCTCGCCGCCCCAGCGGCCGATGACGTCGGTGGTGCGCAAGACCCATGGTGTTCATGCGATGCGCATGGCCAGGCGCAGGGGGCGCCGCACGCTCAAGCCTGGACGACGACCTTCGGGGCGCCCGCCGCCATGCGGCCGATGACCTTCGCCTCGCCAAACCCTTCGCGTGTAAACAGTGCGAGCACGTCGTCGGCCAGCGCCGCGTCGCACGAGACCAGCAGGC
>JAQGLR010000442.1 GCA_028292765.1 Massilia sp.
ACTGGTTCTGACGCGACGCATGCTTTCGCGCGCGCGCGGGGTAGCCACCCTGGGCGTTTAAGCCAGCCATAAGCCGCTGCCCTTGAATTTTCCGACTGGCACCCTTATCTTGGCAGCCTGTTAACGTCATTCCTGCCTCGGAGGACCCCATGAAGCGCATTGTCTTATTCCTTGCCACCAACCTCGCGGTTGTGCTGGTGCTGACGGTCGTCCTGAACCTGCTCGGGGTCGGGCGGGCGGTGAGCGCGGAGGGGATCAATGTCGGCGCGCTGGCCGTGTTCTCGCTGGTGGTGGGCTTCACCGGCTCGATCATCTCGCTCCTGATGAGCAAACCGATGGCCAAATGGTCGACCGGCGCGCGCGTCATCGAGCAGCCCCAGAATTCCACCGAGCTCTGGCTCGTCAATACCGTGCGGCGCCTGGCCGACCGTGCCGGCATCAAGATGCCGGAAGTGGCCGTGTACGACGGCGAGCCGAACGCCTTCGCCACCGGCGCCTTCAAGAATTCGGCGCTGGTGGCGGTGTCCACCGGCCTGTTGCAGGGCATGAGCCAGGATGAAGTCGAGGCCGTGCTCGGCCATGAAGTGGCGCACATCGCCAACGGCGACATGATCACGCTCACGCTGATCCAGGGCGTGGTCAACACCTTTGTCGTGTTCCTGGCGCGCGTGGTCGGCTACTTTGTCGACAAGGTGCTGCTGCGCGGCAACGACGACCGCGGCCCCGGCATCGGCTACATGGTGACCGTGTTCGTCTGCGAGATCCTGTTCGGCCTGGTGGCATCGATCATCGTCGCCTGGTTCTCGCGCAAGCGCGAGTTCCGCGCCGACGCCGGTTCGGCCCAGCTGCTCGGCAGCGCCGTGCCGATGCAGAATGCGCTGGCCCGCCTCGGCGGCCTGCAGCCGGGCGCGCTGCCGACCTCGATGAGCGCCTCGGGCATCTCCGGCAGCGGTGGCGGCTGGGGCGCGCTGTTCTCGACCCACCCGCCGATGGAAGAACGTATCGCGGCCCTGCAGGCGCTCAGGTCCTCCTCCCAGGCAGGTGCACGATGAGCCAATTCTTCCATATCCACCCGGAAAACCCGCAAGCGCGACTCATCAAGCAGGCGGCGCAGATCATCCGCTCCGGCGGGGTGGTCGCGCTGCCGACCGATTCGGCCTATGCGCTCGTGTGCCAGTTGGATGATAAAAGCGCAGTGGAAAAGCTGCGCCGCATCCGCGGCATCGACGACAAGCACCACCTGACGCTGATGTGCCGCGACCTGTCCGAGATCGCGCAATACGCGCGCGTCGACAACAGCCAGTACCGCTTGCTGAAGGCGACCATGCCCGGACCCTACACCGTGATTCTCGAGGCGACGCGCGACGTGCCGCGCCGCCTGTCGCACCCGTCGCGCAAGACGATCGGCCTGCGGGTGCCCGAAAACCTCATCACGCTGGCGCTGCTCGAGGAACTGGGCGAACCGCTGATCGGCACCACACTGCAGCTGCCGGGCGACGAACACATGCTGTCGGACCCGGACGAAGTGCGCGAGCGCCTGGAAAAGCTGGTCGAGCTGGTGATCGACGGCGGCGCCGGCACGCTGGAAGCGACCACGATCGTCGACCTTACCGGTCCCGATCCGGTGCTGGTGCGCACCGGCCGCGGCGATCCCTCCGTCTTTGGTCTTTGAGGCGCCTCCCCCGGCGCCTTCCATCCGCCGGGCGTCATGCCCGGCTCTGCTAGAATCGTTCCCCTATGGATGAAATCATTCGCAACATCGCAGTCTATGCGCTGCCCGTTCTTTTCGCGATCACCCTGCACGAAGCCGCCCACGCGTATGCCGCCCGCCATTTCGGCGACAACACGGCCTATGCGCAGGGGCGCATGACGCTCAATCCGCTGGTGCACGTGGACCTGTTCGGCACCATCATCATCCCGATCGCCCTGTATGCGATGAGCGGTTTCGTGTTCGGCTATGCCAAGCCGGTGCCGGTTCAGTTCGGCAACCTGCGCAACCCGAAGCGCGACATGGCCTGGGTGGCGCTCGCGGGCCCCCTGGCAAACCTCGTGATGGCCGTCATGTGGCTGGTGTTCGCCGTGCTGCTCACCGCGCTGGACGTGAACGAGAAGTTTCCGCACGCCGTGGCGCGGGCGGGCCTGGTGACGAACCTGCTGATCTTCGCGTTCAACCTGTTCCCGCTGCCGCCGCTCGACGGCGGACGCGTGCTGACGAGCATGCTGCCGAACCGCCTGGCCTTCAAATTCGCGAAGATCGAGCCTTACGGCTTCTTCGTCCTGCTGGCGCTGCTCTACTTCGGCGTACTCTCCTTCTGGGTGCAGCCGGTGATGTGGCTGGGCGCCCAGCTGGTCGAGCTGGTTGCGCTGCCGTTCACGTTCTTCCTGACCTGATGCACGCGCCCGCCGACCTTGCCTCACCCTGGGTGCGCCGCTTCGCGCCGCTCGTCCCGGCAGGGGAGGTGCTCGACCTTGCCTGCGGCAGCGGGCGCCATGCGCGCCTGTTCGCAGGGCTTGGACACCCGGTGGTGGCGGTCGACCGCGATCCGCAGGCGCTGGCGGCAACGGCGGGCGCCGGCATCACGACACTGGAAATCGACCTCGAGGAAGATGGTGCGCCGTGGCCCTTCGATGCCGGGCGCTTTGCCGGCATCGTCGTCGCCAACTACCTGCACCGGCCGCTGTTCCCGCACCTGTGCGCCAGCCTGGCGCCGGGCGGCGTCCTGATCTACGAAACCTTTGCGCTCGGTAACGAGGCCTTTGGCAAACCGTCGAACCCGGCCTTCCTGCTGCGTCCTGGCGAGCTGCTGGAAATGGCTGCCGCCGGCGGCCTGGCGGTGCTCGCTTACGAGGACGGTATCGTTACCGATCCGAGGGCGGCGCGGGTGCAGCGCCTGTGCGCCGGCGGGCGCGGGTTCGCGCAAACCGAGGCGAAGCTCGACCATTTATCTGGCCGGGAATGAACCATATTGGCGGACGATCCGCTACAATCAGATTTTATTTTTCGGCACGTTCCACTGATTATGATTAAGGGCAGCATTGTAGCAATCGTCACTCCGATGTTCGAGGACGGCAGTCTCGACCGGGACAGCCTGCGTACACTGATCGACTGGCACGTCGCCGAAGGCACCGACGGTATCGTCATCGTCGGCACCACCGGCGAATCGGCAACGGTGAGCCCGGAAGAGCATGGCGAGCTGATCAAGCTGGCGGTGGACCATGCCGCCGGCCGTATCCCGGTGATCGCCGGCAGCGGCGGCAATTCGACCGTCGAAGCCATCGCACTGACGCGCCTCGCCAGGCAAGTCGGCGCCGACGCCTCGCTGCAGGTGGTGCCGTACTACAACCGTCCGACCCAGGAAGGCATGTACCGCCACTTCAAGGCGATTGCCGAAGCGGTCGACCTGCCGATCATCCTGTACAACGTGCC
>JAQGLR010000473.1 GCA_028292765.1 Massilia sp.
CCGGCGCATCGCTGATGCGGTAGCTGGACATCGTTTGCGTATTGCCGAAGATGGCCTCGGTGACCTTTTCGGGGGCCGGGCCGCCGTTGTCGGTGTTGTACTTGATGCCGAAGTCACCGTCCGGGCCGCCCGGGTTATGGCTGGCCGACAGCACGATGCCCCCAAAAGCCCCGCGTTTGCGGATCACGCAGCTGACGGCAGGCGTCGACAGGATGCCGCCGCGGCCCACCAGCATGCGCGCCACGCCGTGGGCGGCGGCCATGTGCAGGATGGTCTGGATCGCGTCGCGGTTGAAGAAGCGGCCGTCGCCCCCTAACACCAGGGTGCGCCCGCTGACGTTGCCGAGGGTCTGGAAAATCGCTTCGACAAAATTCTCGAGGTAGCCCGGTTGCTGGAATTCGGTCACCTTCTTGCGCAGGCCCGAGGTGCCAGGGCGCTGCCCGGCGAATGGCGTCGTCGCCACTGTCTGAATCGTCATGCTTCGCTCCTGTGTAGCATTCGTTTGTTGATAAAACGTTACGATACGACAGGAGAGGAAATGATGGCGCGCAGGCTTAAGGCCGGCTTTAACTGCGGGCCTTGTCCGTCACCGCCAGCGTCAATAGCGCGGCAATCCCCATGCAGGCGCCGCCCAGCGCCAGGGTCTGCACCGTGTGGCCATCGAAGAATTCGCGGGTGACGAAACCGAGCAGCAGGCCGCTGACGATCTGCGGGATGACGACGAAGAAGTTAAACAGGCCCATGAAATAGCCCATGCGTTTGGCCGGCAGCGAGCCCGCCAGGATCGCGTAGGGCATGGTCAGGATGCTGGCCCAGGCGATGCCGACGCCGATCATCGGCAGCATCAGCATTTCCTTGCTGTCGATGAAGGCGATGCTGGCCAGGCTGGCGCCGCCAATCGCCAGGCAGGTCGCGTGCACGGTCTTGCGGCTGGTGGCGCGGGCGAACACCGGCAGGATGAAGGCGGCCAGCGCCGACACGCCGCTGTACACCGCGAACATGATGCCGACCCAGTTGCCGGCGTCCTGGTAGGCGGCCGACTGGGCGTCGCGGGTGCCGTAGACCGAGTCGGCAATCGCGCTGCCGGTGTAGATCCACATCGCGAACAGCGCGATCCAGGTGAAGAACTGCACGAACGCGAGCTGCACCATGGTCTTCGGCATCCTGGCGAAGCCGCCCATGATTTCGACGAACGCGACCTTCAGGTTGCGTGCGTGCTTGCGCTCGTGGTGGAAGGCGTCGAGGTCGGCCGGCGGCAGTTCGTCGGCGCTGAACACGGTCCAGCTGACGGCCAGCATGAACACCAGCGCGCCGGCATAGAACGAATAACGCACGGTCTCGGGGATGCTGCCGTCGACCGGCACGTTCGACACGCCCATGCTGGTGAAAATCGTCGGCAGGAGCGAGGCGATCACCGCGCCGCAGCCGATGAAGAAGGTCTGCATCGCATAGCCGGCGGTCTGCTGCGAAACGTCGAGCTTGTCGCCGACAAAGGCGCGGAACGGCTCCATCGACACGTTGATCGCCGCATCCATCATCCACAGCACGGCCACCGCCATCCACAAGGCGGAGGAGTTCGGCATCAGGAACATGGCGATCGCGGCGAGGATCGCACCGATGAAGAAGAACGGGCGGCGACGGCCCCACTTCGGGTGCCAGGTGTTGTCGCTCAGGTAGCCGACGATCGGCTGCACCAGCAGGCCGGTGACGGGCGCCGCGAGCCAGAACAGCGCCAGGTCATCCGGGTTGGCGCCGAGGGTCGAAAAGATGCGGCTGGTGTTGGCATTTTGCAGCGCGAAGCCGAACTGGATGCCGAAGAAGCCGAAGCTCATGTTCCACAGCTGCCAGAACGACAGGCGCGGCTTGAGCGCGTTGGTTTGCATTTCCATTCTTGTCCCCAATCGGCCCGGGTTGGATACCGGACTCTATGTCTGTATGTATATATATGTGGCGAACGCGCCACGTGCCGCCGTCGATGCTGCGCGGGAGTGCAGGACCAGGAAAGTGGCTGGGGAGCGTCCCCGTCCGGAAGGCCATGGGACGGGCTGTTGCAGGATGAGTTTGTAGCAAAATAACATGAGGTTTTCCGAGTGTCAATGAGAGACGACAGGGTAAAATCACGACGACCACAATTGCTTGATCAGCATTTGTAGTCAAATAACACACTACACGGAGACATCATGCTCGACATGCAGCGCCGGCTGAGTAAACCCTTTTTCGCGTTGACCAGCCTGCCCGCGACGGCCATGGGCTTCGCGCTGTGCATCCAGATTTCGGCGCTCAGCTGGCTGCTGAGCACGAAGTATGGCCTCGACATCCACGAGATCGGCATCGTCTGGGCGGCAGGCCCGCTGGCCGGCATCCTCGGCCAGGTGATCATCGGCTTCATCAGCGACAAGACCTGGTTCTGGGGCGGCCGCCGGCGGCCTTTCATCCTGATCGGCGGCGTCCTGGCGGCCCTCTCCGTGTTCCTGCTGCCGCGGATCGAGGTGATGGCGGATTTGCTCGGCATCGGCAACCTGCTGGTGGTGGCGGTGATCGTCGCCCTGACACTCGATTTGTCGATCAACATCAGCTTCAACCCGACCCGCTCGCTGATCGCGGACGTCACGCCGGAGGGCGACGCGCGCACCCGCGGCTATACCTGGATGCAGACGATTTCCGGCTTCTGGGGCGTGATGGCTTACCTGATCGGCGCCTTCATCGACAACTACGCGCTCATTTCGGTGGGCGTCGTGATCGTGCTGGCGTTCTCGGTGC
>JAQGLR010000483.1 GCA_028292765.1 Massilia sp.
CGTTCCCGGCCTACCATGTTTCAATCGAGCACCAGTACCGGCGCGAGCTGCAGGTCTCGATCAAGGATGCCGGCGACAAGCGCCTGTTCGACGTGACCGTGCATAACACCAGCGACGAGCTGTCGACCCCAAGCGTCATGCCGGCACTCGTGCATAGCGCCTTTGCCGGCTTCCCCGGCCCGAACGGCGCGGTGCGGCGGGTGGAGCTGCAGAACAAGAACGGTTGATGCTCAAAGTAGCGTGGACGGCAGAGCCGCCCACGCTACGGTTTCCGAATTCCGCGCAATTCCGTAAAAGCCGAAACGTTCGCGTTCCGGCTTTTTTTCGATTCGCGATCGTCGCCCGTCAGCTGAAATACGCCTCGGAAGCAAACGTGATCAGCAGCACCAGCAGCACCGCTGCCAGCAACACGAGTAAAAGCCGGCCGAACCGGGGCGAGCCGACCGTTTCAGGCTCCTGCGGGTCGCTGTCGTCGCTGAACTCTCTCATGGCAGCAGCCTCATGGCAGCAAAATCGTCGAGCCGGTGGTACGGCGTGCTTCGAGCGCGATGTGCGCTTGCGAGGCATCGGCCAGCGCGAAGCGCTGGTTGATGCCGACCTTTATCTTGCCGCTGCCGACCATGTCGAACAGGTCGGCGGCCATGCTTTCCAGTTCAGGGCGCGAGGCGGCATACGCATGCAGCGTGGGCCGGGTGACGTACAGCGAATTGCGCGAAGCCAGTTCGCTTAGCGCAAACGGCGGCACCGCGCCCGACGAGTTGCCGAAGCTGACCATCAGGCCGCGCGGCTGCAGGCAGTCGAGCGAGCGGATGAAGGTATCCCGGCCGACCGAGTCGTAGACGACCGGCACCATCGCCCCATCGGTAATCTCGCGTACGCGCGCCACGACGTCCTCGGTGTTGTAGTTGATGACGTGGGCAGCGCCGTGCGCCAGGGCCAGCTCCGCCTTCTCGTTTGACCCGACGGTGCCGATCAGGTTCACCCCGAGTGCGCGCGCCCACTGGCAGGCGATCAGGCCGACGCCGCCGGCCGCCGCATGGAACAGGATGGTCTGGCCCGGCCGCAGGACGTAGGTCTGGCGGAACAGGTATTGCACCGTCAGGCCCTGCAGCATCATGGCGGCCGCGGTCTCGAAATCGATCCCGTCGGGCAGGCGCACCAGGATGTCGGCCGGCATGGTGCGCACCTCGCTGTAGGCGCCGTTCGGCCGGCCGGCATAGGCCACCCGGTCGCCCGGCTGCACATGGGTCACGCCCTCGCCCACCGCCTCGACCACCCCGGCGGCTTCCTGGCCCAGCCCGGATGGCAGCGGCATCGGATACAGGCCGGTACGGAAATACACGTCGATAAAGTTCAGACCGATCGCATGGTTGCGCACGCGCGCTTCGCCGGGCCCCGGTTCGCCCACCTCGACGTCGACGTATTCCAGTACTTCCGGCCCGCCGGTGCGGTGCATGCGGATTGCCTTGGCCATCATTCGCTTCCTTTATTTATATTCATCAGTTGCTCAAGTACCAAACGGGCCGTGGCGAGATTCGTCGCGCAGGCGATGTCGTGCACGTCGCAGGCGCGCACCAGGGCGTTGATGTCGGGTTCGTGCGGCTGGGGCGTCATCGGGTCGCGCAGGAAAATGACGCAGTCGAGCTCCCCCGTGACGAGCTGGGCGCCGATCTGCAGGTCGCCGCCGAAGGGGCCGGAATGCTTGCATTCGACCGCGAGTCCGAGTTCGTTGATCAGGCGTCCGCCGGTGGTGCCGGTGGCCGACAGCGTACACCCTGCCAGGAAATCGCGGTACTCGCCGGCCAGCGTGATCATGTCGTCTTTTTTCTTGTCGTGCGCGATGAGCGCGATGCGTGGTTTCATCTGGACGCCTCTTTCATTGATCCGAACGATAGTACAGAAAATACCATGCACGAGCGAGCAGGTGGACATTCAAGCCCGGTGCACAACCGCACATCAGAAACGGTTGCGGTGTACCGAACCGGATCAAACCTGTGCCATTAGCGTCGTAATGGCACAGCATTTCGGCGACTGCGACGCGGCTACCAAGGTGAAATTACAGCGCCGCTTCGCGCCCAAGGGCTGCGGCCGAACCGGAGCGTGGCATGGGAGCCGCACTGGCGACCCGTGCCGCCCCCGCAAGCGACGATGAGACCGCCAGGCACACAATCGGGCTCGGCTGAAGCCCTGAACGCAAAGCCGGCTCCACAGTCCAATCGGAATACCGATCATTCATGAGGTGAACAATGCCGAACTGGAGCATGACGCGGCCGCCCGGCCATTTCTTCCTCCGCTGCGCCGTGGTGCGCACCCGCAGGAGGAAGCCCGAATGACCGTCCTGATCCGCGTCGACACACAGCCAGGCCGTGAGCGGCCGTTCGTCATCGCCTGCCTGGCGCTGCTCGTCGCGGGGTGCTGGGCCTGCCTGGTGTTCCGCGCCCTGCGCATGGCCAACCTCGACCCGGCGGCGCTTCCCGCCGCCGCGGCACGGGGCACCTTGAATGCGGCTCCCAGCTCCATACCGTCCCCTTACCGCCTGCCCGAACTGGGACTGGTACTGGGCATGTGGGGCGCGATGCTGTCGGCGATCATGCTGCCCGCCACCACCCCGGCGATCCTGCTGTTCGCGCGCATTAGCAGGCTGGTGCATACGGTGCGCTTTCCCAACCTGGCGACCCTCATGTTCGTCGGCGGTTGCCTGCTGGTGTGGGGCAGTTTCGGCACCCTGGCCACGCTGGTGCAATGGGCCCTGCACGACGCCGGGGCGCTGGACGCCGGCATGGCGGTCGACAACCAGAGCGCCTGCGGGCTGGTGCTGGTGGCCGCAGGTGTCTACCAGTGGACGCCGGCCAAGCATGCCTGCCTGCAGCATTGCCGGGCGCCGCTGTCGTTCATGGTGACGGGTTGGCGCCCGGGCCTGTTCGGCGCCCTGCGCATGGGCGCCGCGCACGGCCTGTACTGTACCGGCTGCTGCTGGCTGCTGACCTTGCTGCTGTTCGCCGCCGGCGTCACCAACCTTGCCGCGCTGGTCGCCCTGGCGGGCTTGGTGCTGGCGGAAAAGCTGTTGCCGGGCGGGGCAGTCGTGGCCTGCCTAGGCGGCCTGGCGCTCGTTGCGTGGGGGACGCTGTTGTTGTTTCCGCAAGCCTGAACGCGCGCTGAGTGCGAGTTCCCGCGGGCGGGCCCATGTTAGAATGTCGGCCATTCTTGCATACCGTCTAAGGAATTCTCGACATGGCTGGACACAGCAAATGGGCGAATATCAAACATAAGAAAGCCGCCACCGATGCCAAGCGCGGCAAGATCTGGACCCGCCTCATCAAGGAAATCACCGTTGCCGCACGCATGGGCGGCAGCGACGTCAATTCCAATCCGCGCCTGCGCCTGGCGGTCGACAAGGCGGCTGACGCCAATATGCCGAAGGACAACGTCAACCGCGCCGTGCAGCGCGTCGCGTGCGAACTCGAAGGCGCCAACTACGAAGAGATCCGCTACGAAGGCTACGGCATCGGCGGCGCGGCGATCATCGTCGACTGCCTGACCGACAATCGCGTCCGCACCGTGGCCGAAGTGCGCCACGCCTTCAGCAAGTTCGGCGGCAACTTGGGCACCGAGGGTTCGGTGGCCTTCATGTTCAAGCACGTCGGCCAGTTCCAGTTCGCGCCGGGCGTGGACGAAGACAAGCTGGTCGAAGCCGCGCTGGAAGCCGGCGCCGACGACGTGGTGCAGGACGAGGAAGGCGGCTTCGAAGTGCTGTGCGATCCGTTTTCGTTCGCCGCCGTCAAGGACGCGCTGGAAGCAGCGGGCTTCAAGGCCGAAGTGGCCGAGATCATCATGAAGCCGGCCACCGAAACCGTATTTACCGGCGACGATGCGCTGAAGATGCAGAAGCTGCTCGACGCGCTGGAGAACCTGGACGACGTGCA
>JAQGLR010000496.1 GCA_028292765.1 Massilia sp.
GGCCGCTTCGCGCAGTTTGCGGTCCGCCTCGATGCGTGCTTCGGTGGCGGCGACGATGCGCGCCTCGGCTTGCACCCGTGCTTCGGCGCTGGCCGCGGCCATCGCCTCGACCCGCTCGCGGTGCACGGCGGCATCGCGCAATTGTTTTTCCAGTTGCAGGCGGGTGCGCAGGGTGTCGGCGGCAACCCGCTGCGAGTCGGCCTGGGCCTGGGCAATGCTGGCGCGCTCGTGCTCGACGTGGGCCAGCGCCCGTGCTTCTTCCAGGGCGCGCGCTTCGGCGCCGGCGCGGGCAAAGGCCGAGGTCAGCGCGACCTGGTCGGCGCGCTCGCGGGCCAGCGCCAGCTCGAGGGCTTCGGCCTCGGTTGCGGCCAGTTTTTCCGCGGTTTCGGCGGCGGCCTTTTCGGCCCGCTCGCGCTCGCGCGCCAGCACCGAGACGCGCGCATCGGCGGCGGCGCTGTGCAGCACGGCTTCGCGCGCGGCTTGCACGGCCGCGACGCGTTCGGCGGCCTGGCGGCGCGCGTCCTCGGCCTGGACCAGCAATTCTTCGGCGGCGCGCGCAGCCTCGATCGCCATCGCCGCTTCGGCTTCGATCTGCTCGGTGGCGCGGCGGCGTGCGTCTTCGGCGGCGCGCGACCGGGCTTCGGTCGCCAGGCGGCTTTCGGTATCGGCCTGCACCCGGGCGCGCAGCTCGGCCGTTTCCTGGCGCATCGCTTCCAGCCGCTCGCCCGTGGCCTGGGCCGCGGCGCGCAGCGTTTCCAGGCGGTCGCGGTTGGCTTCGATGGCTTCTTCGGATGCCTGGGCGTTGGCCAGCGCGGCGGCGGCGGCGGCGGCGTCCATCGCCACGCGTTCCTCGGCCAGCGAGCGGGCGCGCGCCTCGGCGTGGGCCCGGGTTTCGGCCGCGACATTCGCCTTGGCCTCCGCCTCCACGCGTGCGATCGCTTCCTTGATCGCCACTTTTTCGACCGGGCCATGATTGACGGCCGGAACGGACGGCAGCGGCCGGCCAGGCGCCGATGGCAGGTCGATGGTGATGTCGGTATCGTCGTGAGGGACTTGCAGGTTTTCCATGGCGTTTCTCGTTCAGGCTGGCGCAAGTCGGGGATACTGCGCGCAATCCATTATCGACGAAACGCAACAATCACGTCACGCGAAGCTGCGCGGTAAAAGTGGCGCAATTCCAAGGTTCAAACGCTTGTCAAACCGGCCATAGAGGCGGCTCGTCCATGAGCGCCACCTGCTCGCGCAACTCCAGGATGCGGTCTTGCCAGTAACGCTGGGTGTTGAACCACGGGAAGGCGGCCGGAAACGCCGGGTCGTCCCAGCGCATCGCCAGCCAGCCTGCGTAATGGATCAGGCGCAAGGTGCGCAGGGCTTCGACCAGGTACAGCTGGCGCGGGTCGAAGTCGCAGAAATCCTCGTAGCCGGCAAGCACGTCGGCCATCTGGCGGACCATGTCCTGGCGCTCGCCCGACAGCAGCATCCACAGGTCCTGCACGGCCGGACCCATGCGGCTGTCGTCGAAGTCGACGAAATGGGGGCCGTCCCCGGTCCACAGCACGTTGCCGCCGTGGCAGTCGCCGTGCAGGCGCAGGAGCGGCACCTCGCCGGCGCGCTCGTAACAGCGCGCCACGCCGGCCAGGGCCTGCTCGACCACGCTGGCATAGGTCGCGCGCAGTTCGAGCGGGATGAAGTTGTGGCGCATGACGAAGTCGAACGGGTCGTGCCCGAAGGTCTGCGGATTGAGCGCCGGACGCAACTTGTACGGTTGGATGGCGCCGACCGCGTGGATGCGGCCGATGAAGCGGCCGGTCCACTCGAGTACTTTCGGATCGTCCAGTTCCGGCGCCCGCCCGCCGCGGCGCGGGAAGACGGAAAAGCGGAAGCCTTCGAATTCGTGCAGCGTGCGCCCGTCGAACACCTCGGCCGGCACCACCGGCACTTCGCGTTCGGCCAGCTCGGCGACAAACGCGTGCTCCTCGAGGATGGCTTCGTCGGTCCAGCGCGCCGGCCGGTAGAACTTGACCACCACCGGCTCGCCCTCCTCGCGGCCGACCTGGTAGACGCGGTTTTCGTAGCTGTTGAGCGCAAGCAGGCGCCCGTCGGCGCGCAGTCCGACACTCTCGACGGCGTCCAGCACCCGGCTCGGGCCCAGGCTGGAAAACGGATGCGCCGCCTGTTTTGCGGAAGAAGTAGACTCGGTATGCATAGCCATCATTGTACGGCGGCGCGCTTTATTTCGTGCGCGCGTGGGTCGGTGGCGTTAAACTGCGACATTCACCGAAACAAGAGCCTCTTATGCAACTCGAACAACCCCTGACCGAAAAAGAATTCGACGAACTCGACCAGTTCCTCCTCTCCGAGCGCAGCCCGGAAGACGCGATGACGATGGACACCCTGCACGGCTACCTGACGGCCATCGCCATTGGCCCGGAGACCATCATGCCGGCCGAGTGGCTGCCGCGCGTCTGGGGCGAAGGCGAAGGCGCCGCGCCGAAATGGAAGAACGCCAGGGAAGAGGAACGCATCCTCAACCTGATCATGCGCTTCATGAACGAAGTCCTGATCACCTTCGAAGTCGCTCCAAAAGAGTTCGAGCCGCTGTACTGCGAGCACGAGCACAATGGCCAGACCCTGATCGACGGCGAAGCCTGGTGCTGGGGTTTCTGGGAAGGCATGGAACTGCGCCCGGGTTCCTGGGAGCCGATCTGGGAATCCGACGTGGCCGAGCTGATGCGTCCGCTCTACCTGCTCGGCGCCGACGAGATCGAGGAAGCCGAACTGCCGCTGGTCGAAGACCCGGTCAAGGCGCACGGGCTGGCGCTCGAGATCGAAGCCAACCTGCCCGCGATCTACCGCTACTGGCTGCCGCTGCGCAAGGCCGCGGTGGAAACCGTGCGCCACGACGCGCCGAAACCCGGCCGCAACGACGACTGCCCTTGCGGCAGCGGCAAGAAGTTCAAGAAGTGCTGCGGCGCTGACCAGGCCTGAGCCCGCCGCCGGGGCGCCCGGTCGCGGTCGATATCAACCATCTTCGTCCCTGGCTCGCGCAGCCAGCCAGGGGTAGGTAATCCCGGGATGCTTGCCGCCTCCCTTGATCCAGGCCGTACCCGATGACCCTATACCCTCCCCCGCTTTCGGAACGCGACCGTCTGGCTGTGCTGGACACCTACGGCATCCTCGATACTCCTCCGGAAGCTGCCTTCGACGACCTCGTACGCCTGCTGGGCCAGCTGCTCGGCGTGCCGATCGCGGCCGTCAACCTGCTGGCCGACGGGCGCCAGTGGTTCAAGTCGGAAATCGGCCTGGGCACGCGCGAAATGCCGCTCAACGATTCGATCTGCAAGTTCGCGCTGCTGCAGGAGGGCCAGATGGTGGTGCCCGACACCCGCGAGGACGCGCGTTTCAATGGCAACCCGCTGGTGACGGGGGCGCCCGGCCTGCGTTTCTACGCGGGCGAACTGCTGAAGACGGCCGATGGCGTGCCCCTGGGGACCTTGTGCGTGCTCGACCTGGAACCCCGGCCCGGGGGGCTGAGCGAGAACGAGCGCTTCATCCTGTCCACGCTGGCGCGCCAGGTGATGAGCCTGATCGAACTGCACAAGGCATTCAAGGACCAGCATGACCTGCTAACGCGGCAGCAGGCAATCCAGGAAGAGCTGAACCTCGAGCGCGACCAGAGCCAGCGCCTGCTGGAAGGCATGGACGAGGGTTTCATCTATCTCGACCAGGATTTCCACGTACGCCAGATCAATGCCGGCGCGATGCGCTTCGAGTCGCGCGCGGCGGGCGAGATCCTTGGCCGAAGCCACTGGGATGCCTGGCCGGGTTCGGAAGCGCTGCCGCTGGGCCAGCAATACAAGCACGCGATGGCGCGGCGGGTGGCGGTGCACTTCGAACAGAATTACGTCTTCCCTGATGGGCGCAGTTATTGGATCGATATCAGCGCCTATCCGGCGAACACCGGGCTTGCGGTCTTCTACCGCGACATTACCGAACGCAAGAACGCCGAGCAGGCCTTGCGCGACAGCCGGCGCGATGCGCTCGATGCCGCCCGCGAAGCCGAAAGCGAGCGGCGCCAGCTGGCCGCGCTGCTGGAAGCGGCGCCGGTCGGGATCGTCGTCACCGACGCCACCGGCGCCCTGGTGCGCGTGAACGCGGAGCACCGCAGGGCCTGGGGCAATCATCCGATGACGGCCGCGCTCGATAGCTACGACGAGTGGCAAGGCTGGTGGGCCGACGGATCGAGCAGGCATGGCCAGCCCCTGCTGGCCGGCGACTGGGCGCTGGCGCGCGCGCTGGGCGGCGAAGCGGCGCCGCGCCAGGTGATCGAGATCGCCTCCTTCGATCCACCGTACACGCGCCGCATCATGCTCAATTCGGGCGCGCCGATCCGCAGCGAACGGGGCGAAATCATCGGCGCGGTGTCGGCGCAGATGGACATCACCGACCGCGTCAGGGCCGAGGAAGCGCTGCGCCAGGCCGACCAGAAGAAGGACGAATTCCTGGCCATGCTCGCGCACGAGTTGCGCAATCCCCTCGCGCCGATCACCTCGGCCGCCGCGATCCTCTCGAACCACGCCGTCGACCAGGCCACCGTGCACCGCACCAGCGCCATCATCGCGCGCCAGGCCAAACACATGACCGGCCTGATCGACGACCTGCTCGACGTGTCGCGCGTCACACGAGGTCGCGTCGACCTCGATACCACCGAACTCGACGCGAAGGACGTGATCGCCGACGCCATCGAGCAGGTGCGCCCGCTGGTCGAGAAGCATGGCCACCGGCTGACGGTCGACCTGTCGCCGGCGCCGGCGATCGTGCTGGGCGACCGCAAGCGCCTGGTGCAGGTGATGACCAACCTGCTGTCGAACGCCGCGAAATACACGCCGAACGGCGGCAACATCGGCGTGCGCCTGGAAACCGGGGACCAGCAGCTGGGGATCACGGTGCGCGACGACGGCATCGGCATGACGCCCGAGCTGATCGCCGATGCGTTTGAGCTGTTCTCGCAAGGCAAACGCGGCCTCGACCGCAGCCAGGGCGGCCTCGGCATTGGCCTGGCCCTCGTGAAAAGCCTCCTGCTGCTGCACGGCGGCACGATTTCGGTCGATAGCGACGGGCCTGACGCGGGCACTACTTTCCAGGTGCGCTTGCCCAGGTCGAGCAGCCGGCAGGCGCTGCCCGGCCTGGATGCTGGCCAGCATGGGGGGAAAGAGTTGCCGCCCCTGCGCATCGGCATCGTCGACGACAACGAAGACGCCGCGGCGACGCTGGCGATGTTCCTCGAGGCCTTCGGGCACCAGGTGTCGGTTGCGCACACGGCGCGCGCCGCGCTGGACGCGCTGCCGGCGTTCGCGCCGGACGTGTGCCTGCTCGACATTGGTTTGCCGGGTATGAATGGATTCGACCTGGCACGCGCCCTGCGTGCGCTGCCCGCGACGGGCGGCGCGGTCCTGATCGCGGTCACCGGCTATGCGCAGGAACAGGACCGGCAGCAGGCGCTCGCGGCCGGCTTCAACGACCTGTTTGCGAAACCGGTCGACCTCGCCGCCCTGAACTCCCTGCTCACCCGCATCGCCCAGCGCCGTTTAAGGTAACCGGTTCAGGCTGCCTCGAGGCGCTGCTCCAGCAGGGCGGCCAGCAGGTCCGAACGGCTGACGATGCCTGCCACCGCCCCATCCTGGCCCGTGATCACGACCTGGTGGTGGCGCCCGTCGCGCAGCAGCGGGACAAGGTCGGACAAGGGCGCCGCCGCGTCCAGCGCCGCCACCCGCTGTTGCATCACGGCGGCGACGCGCTGCCCGGCGCCCGGCACCAGCGCGCGCAGGCGGGTTGCCCAGCCAACCTGGCGCAGCAGGTCTTCCTGGGCCAGCACACCGAGGATATGGCGCTCGCCATCGAGCACCGGCAGCGACTGCAGGCGGTGGCGCAGCAGCAGTGTCCGTGCGTGGTCGACCGTGTCGCGCGGACCCAATGCGACGATGTGCGTGGACATCAGTTCGGCGCAGGTGCGCTCGCGGAAGTGGCGGGCCAGCGCCAGCTGGCGGGCGTCCTCGACGATGGACAGCAGGTCGTCGCGGCTGACGTCGAGCACCTCGCCGTAGCGCTCGAGGGCCGCTTCCAGGTCGTCCTCGGTGATGCCGAGGCGCGCCTCCGGGGCCGGGTCGCCGGTCGCGTGCAGGTTCTTGTCGGCCGCGTGCTGGCCATGCGGATAGCGGTGTCCGGTCAGGTTGTTGTAGAGCAGCGCAGCGATCACGACCAGGGCGGAATTCAGGGCAACCGGCGTCAAGGCAAACAGGAAGCCGGCCTCGTGTACCGCCTGGCCGCCGAGCACGGCGGTCAGGGCGACGGCCCCGCCGGGCGGATGCAGGCAGCGCAGCGCGAACATCGCCGCGATCGCCAGGCAGCCGGCGAGGGCCGCAGCCAGCAGGAAATCGGGCACCAGCTGCGCGCAGGCGACGCCGGCCAGCGCCGACACGGTATTCCCGCCCACCACCGGCCACGGCTGGGCCAGCGGGCTGGCCGGGACACAGAACAGCAGGACGCTCGATGCGCCGATGGGCGCGATCAGCCACGCGGCCTGTTCGGGCGCCAGCAGGTGGGTGAAGAGCGCGGTGGCGAACAGGCCGACGCAGGCGCCAAGGGCCGAGCGAACGCGGTCGAACCGGCCTGTGGCCAGCGGCTGCGGCAGGAAGCCATGCAGCCATTGGATGAATGTTCCTCGCATGGGGATATTTCGGGAAAAGAGTACGATTACACCATAAAGCGCCGCCCCCGCGCTAGCTCGCGGAGCGTCCCGAGCAACTGTGCGACCGGCACCGGCCTGTGCGTTGATGTACGATACTCAACATCCTCTTGTACATATCAACATTAACAACACCTGGAGAACCCATGACCGCACGACTGACCACTACCGCCCTGCGCTCTCTTGCCGCAACCTGCGCCGCCGCCTGCATCGCCGCCCCGTCGTTTGCCGCCGCGCCCATGGCGAAGACCCCTGCCCCCGGCTACTTCCGCATGATGCTCGGCGATGTCGAAGTGACGCCGCTCTCGGACGGCACCGTCGACCTGCCGGTCGACAAGCTGCTGACGCAAAAGGCCGAAAAAACCACGGCCGCCCTGGCGAAAGCCCACCTGAAGGCGCCGCTGGAAACCTCGGACAACGCCTTCCTGGTCAACACCGGCAGCAAACTGATCCTGATCGACACCGGGGCCGGCGTGCTGTTCGGGCCGACCCTCGGCAAACTGCTCCCGAACATGAAGGCGGCCGGCTACACGCCGGAACAGGTCGATGAGGTCTACCTGACGCACATGCACAGCGACCACCTGGGCGGGCTGCTGGCGCCGTCGAAAGAAATGGCCTTCCCGAACGCAGTCGTGCGCGCGTCGAAAACGGAAGCCGACCACTGGCTGAGCCAGGCCAACATGGACAAGGCCCCGGGCGACGGCAAGGACACCTTCAGGAATGCCATGGCAGCGCTGGCCCCGTACGTCAAGGCCGGCAAATTCAAGACCTTCGAAGGCGACGCCCAGGTGTCGCCCGGCATCCGCGCCCAGGGCGGCCACGGCCACACGCCGGGCCACACCACCTTTGTCGTGGAAAGCCGCGGCCGCAAGATGGTCTTCATCGGCGACCTGATCCACGTGGCGTCGGTGCAGTTCGAGAATCCGGCGGTGGCGATCGGCTTCGACGGCGACCAGAAAGCGGCAGCCGCCGCGCGCAAGAAGCTGTTCGACGCCGCCGCGAAAGACGGCTCGATCATCGGCGGCGCGCACCTGCAGTTCCCGGGCCTGGGCCACCTGCGCAGCGAAGGCAAGGGCTACCGCTTCATTCCGGTGAATTACACGCAGATGCGTTGAAAACCTGCCTCAGCAGATGGTCGTGCTTCCGGCGCGGCCGTTTCGCCCGGATGCGCGCTTTTTGCAAAGGATGACGACGTCCTATAATGAATTGTCGGAAGCGTGGATGCTGCAGGGCGCGTCGCGCGGCACGCGAAATAGAAGGAGATCCCGTCATGAAATTGACAAGCGATCAGCAATCCCGGCCGCGCGCACTGTCTCTTATCAGCCAGCGGATGACGGAACTTCGCGAGGTCGTGCTCGACGAATGGGAAAGGCGTGTGCGCGCCGAGATCGCGGGCGCCGCTGGCTTGAAGCATCCGGTACTGATCAATACTTTCCCCGTTCTTTACGACAACCTCGTCGAGGCGCTGACACCGGATTATCCTCGTACCAGCGCAGCGGTCGCGACACCTTCGGTTGCGCTCGAGCACGGGGGCGAGCGCGCGCGCCTGACGTGTTATGAAGCCAAATCGATCATCATCGAATACCAGTTGATGCGCGAGACCATCCTCGACGTCCTCAGGGGCCACGCGGTGCCCGTCAGCGAGCATGAGTCGCAAATCATCAGTTCGGCGATCGATGCATCGATCCGCGAGGCAGTAACAGCCTTTGCGCTTGCCCAGGTCGAACTCCGGGAACGGTTTTTCGGGGCGATCGCCCATGACCTCCGGGGGCCGC
This sequence comes from Massilia sp., assembly GCA_028292765.1. Taxonomy (GTDB): domain Bacteria; phylum Pseudomonadota; class Gammaproteobacteria; order Burkholderiales; family Burkholderiaceae_D; genus Telluria. Next base: position 8,521 of record JAQGLR010000496.1, read on the forward strand.
TGTCGAACGCAGTCCTGTTTGCCGGATTGATCGGGCAAACCGCTGACCTGAGCAAGATTCACGGGTATGCGGAAAAGATTCGCGACAATCTCGGCCGCGTCGACCAGATGATCAGGCAATTGCTCGATACGCTACTGTTCCAGCACGGCGAACGCCTGCCCATCAAGCCGGCCGACCTCGACATGGCCGATATCGTGGCCGAGGTGTGCGACGAGATGATGCTGGTGCACGGTCCGCGCTTCGACGTGCAGGGCGGGACCGTGCGGGGCTGGTGGGACCGCGCGGAGCTCCAGCGCGCGCTCGAGAACCTGATCGGCAACGCGCTGAAGTACGGACTGCCCGACACGCCGATACGCATCGTCTACCGCAGCGACCATGGGCGGGCTTACCTCTCGGTGCACAACGAGGGCGAGCCGATTCCTCCCGATCAGCTCGAAAGCGTGTTCCAGGTGTTTCGCCGCGCAATGGCGGCAAAACAGGGCGATTCCCAAGGCTGGGGTATCGGCCTGCCCTATGTGCGTAGCGTGGCCGAATCCCACGGCGGCAGCATCGATGTCGACAGCGCTCCCGAGCGCGGTACCACGTTCACGATCAACATCCCGCTGGACGCACGTCCGTTCCGCGATGCGCCAACACTGTAGCGTCTGCCGGCGCCTTGCGGTGTATGCCCGCCAGCAAGCCGGCGAGCGCGTCGAAATCGACCGGCTTGACCAGGTGATCGCTGAACCCCGCCGCCAGGGCCTGGCGCCGATCCTGTTCCTGGCCGTAGCCCGACACGGCGATCAGCACGCTGTGCGCCGTTTCCGGCTGCGCGCGCAGGCGCCGCGCCAGCTCGATGCCGTCCATGTCGGGCAGGCCGATGTCGAGCAGGAACACATCCGGCCGCGCCTGGGGCGCCTGTGCCAGCGCGCGCAGCGGTTCGTGCTCGACCAGCACCGTGTGCCCGGACACTTCCAGCAGCATCGCCAGCATGCCGGCGGCGTCGACGTTGTCGTCGACTACCATGATTTTCAGGCCGCGCGCCGCACGGCGCCCAGCGGGTAAAAACGGCTGCGCGCTCGCCACGGGCATGGCCAGCGGCAGGCGCACCGTGAAGGTGCTGCCCTGCCCCGGGCCCGGACTGGCGCACGTGACCGTCCCGCCGTGCAGCTCGACCAGGTTGCGCACCAGCGCCAGCCCCAGGCCGAGGCCGCCCTGCGAACGGTCCGAAGAGCGCTTCGCCTGGGTGAACAGGTCGAAGGCGCGCTCGGTCAGTTCGCGCTCCATGCCGATGCCTTCATCCAGCACGGAGAGGACGAGCATGCCATCGTCGGTCCCGGCGTGCACGTCGATCGCCCGGTCCTCGGGCGAGTACTTGACGGCGTTGCCAAGGAGGTTGGACAGCACCTGGACCAGGCGCGCGCGGTCGCCGACGACTGCCAGGGGGCCGGCCGGCAGGTGCAGCGTCAGGCGCTGCCTGCGCGCCATCAACTGCGGCCGTACCTGCTCGGCCGCTTCGTCGACGATGGCGCGCAGGTCGAGCGTGGTTTTGTCGAGTTCGATCAGGCCGCGCGTGACACGCGATACGTCCAGCAGATCGTCCACCAGGCGCGTCATGTGGCGCACCTGGCGCCCGATGATCGCGCTGCTCTGGCGCACCCGCGTTTCGTTGAGGGAACCGATGTCGAGCAATTGCGCCGCCGCGCTGATCGGCGCCAGCGGGTTGCGCAGCTCGTGGGCCAGCATGGCCAGGAACTCGTCCTTGCGCTGGTCGGCGTCTTTCAGTTTCTCTTCGGCCAGCTTGCGGTCGGTGATGTCGCGGAAGAAGTTTGCGATGCCGCCATCCTGCATCGGGAAGGCGCGGATTTCGGCCCACCCGCTGCGTCCGCCGACCGGCACGAACCGATGCTCGACCGCGCCGGCGACGCGATCCGTCATGGTGCGCCGCAGCATCAGGCCGGCCTCGGACCCTTCGAGCTCCGGGAACACTTCCCAATGGTTGCGGCCGATGACCTGGCCGGCATCCAGGCGGACGATGCGCAGGCCTTCGGCGTTCATCTCGCGAATCGTCCAGTTGCTGTCGATCACGGCGAAGCCTTCGCCGATGGTGTCGAAGAGGTAACGGCTGCGGTCGCGTTCGGCACGCAGTTCAGCCTGCACACGGGCCGTGTCGAGCGCAGCCCAGGTGCGTTCGGCGGTCTCGCGCGTAAAACGCACGTCGCTCTCGCTCCAGCGATAGGGTTCGGCGCGGTTCAGGCTGAGGAAGGCCACCAGGCGGCCGTCGCGCACCAGCGGCACGGTCAGCACGGCGCGGATGTTTTCCTCAGCATAAGGCTCGGGGAAGGCGGCGGTGCGCGGGTCGGTCGCGCTGTCGTTGATGACCAGGGTCTCGCCGGCCCGCAGCACCTCGACCAGTTCGGTACCGAAGTCGTCGATCGCGAAGCTTTCGCGCGACAGTCGGGCCATGCCGGCCCCGCTCCATTCGCGTGGCGAAGCGAAGGTGCCGGCCTCGTCGTCGACCTCGGCATACAGGGCGCGCGTCAGGCCGAGTTCCTCGCCCAGCAGCGCGCTGGCCGTGGCCAGCACGTCGGCTGGCATGCTCAGCGGGCGCAGCGCGTCGGACAGCTTCAGTTCCAGGGCAGCCAGGCGCTCGGCCTGTACCCGGTCGGTGGTTTCAATCGCCGTGCAATACATGCCGGCGACGCTGCCGCTGCCGTCGTGCAGCGGCGAATACGAAAACGTGAAATAGCCCTGCTCGGGGTAGCCCTGGCGCACCACGGTCAGCGGCAGGTCTTCGTGGAAAGCGGACTTGTCCGACAGCGCACGGTCGATGATCGGCAGCAGGTCCGGCCAGATCTCGGGCCAGACCTGCCGGAACGGCTGGCCGAGCGCGCCTGGATGCTTGGCGCCCATGATGCGGGCGTAGGCGTCGTTGTACAGGAAACGCAGGTCCGGCCCCCAGGCAACGAACATCGGGAAGGACGAGTTCAGGGCCATCTTGACGGCGGTCGCCAGTTCGGGCGGCCAGCTGTCGGGGTGCCCGAGGGGGCTGCCCTCCCAGTCGTGGCGGCTGAGCAGCGCGCGCATGCCGGCGGGGGGCGTCGGGGAACTGCTGTGAAGGATTGCAGGCATCCCGCAATTTTCGCACAGGAATCAAAAACGGCGCGCTTGCGATCCAAGGGAACGCGCCTGCCCCAAGGGCATCCCCTTGGTTTTCTACAGCTTGCGCATCACAGCCTGCGCATCACAGTTTGATGAAATGCTCGCGGTAGTACTTCAGCTCTTCGACCGACTCGATGATGTCGGCCAGGGCCGTGTGCTTCTGGTGCTTTTTAAAGCCGGATGCGAGTTCCGGTTTCCAGCGGCGGCACAATTCCTTGAGCGTCGACACGTCGAGGTTGCGGTAGTGGAAGAAGGCTTCCAGCTTCGGCATGCCGCGCGCCATGAAGCGGCGGTCCTGGCAGATCGTGTTGCCGCACATCGGCGACTTGCCGGCCGGGACGAAATTCTTCAGGAAGGCGATCAGCGCCGCTTCGGCATCCGCTTCGGTGACGGTCGATGCCTTGACGCGGTCGATCAGGCCCGAACGGCCGTGGGTGCCCTTGTTCCAGTTGTCCATCTTGTCGAGCGTTTCGTCGGACTGGTGAATGGCAAAGACGGGACCTTCGGCCAGCACGTTCAGGTGCATGTCGGTGACGACGACGGCGACTTCGATGATACGGTCGGTATCCGGGTCGAGCCCGGTCATTTCCATGTCGACCCAGACCAGGTTCATCTCGTTCGGGCGGTGGGGCGTCGTTGCTGCCAGGGCGGGTGCTGCGATATCTGTGGCTTGTGACATAATTCTCTCTTTGCCTAATCAATCCTGCATTTTCTCACAGGCACGGAATGTCTTCATTCGCGTTTTCGGTTTTGTTCGTCGTTTTCTTCGTGCTCACGCTCGGGCTGCGCTTCTGGCTGGCCAACCGCCAGATCCGCCACGTGCTGCGCCACCGCGGCCGTGTACCGGACGAATTCGCGCACAAGGTGTCGCTGGAAACGCACCAGAAAGCGGCCGACTATACGGTCGCCAGGACCCGCTTCGGTATCGCCGGCCTGCTGTGGGGCGGCCTGATGCTGGTCGGCTTCACGCTGCTGGGCGGGCTGCAGGCATTGTCGAGTGCGCTGCTGCAGGTGGCCGGCCCGGGAATGCTACATCAGATCCTGCTGGTGGCCGCATTCGCCATCCTCTCCGGTGTGCTGGACCTGCCCTTCGATTACTACCGCCAGTTCGTGCTGGAAGAGCGCTTCGGCTTCAACAAGATGTCGCGCGGCCTGTGGCTGATGGACATGGCCAAGGGTAGCCTGCTTGGCGCGGCGCTCGGCCTGCCGCTGCTGTGGGTCGTCCTGACCCTGATGGAAAAGACCGGTCCCCTGTGGTGGCTGTGGGTATGGGCAGTGTTGTGCGGGTACCAGTTACTGATGGCGGTGCTAATCCCGAACGTGATCCAGCCCTTGTTCTTCAACAAGTTCACGCCACTCAGCGACGAAAGCTTGAAGAGCCGCATCGAGGGCCTGATGTCCCGTGTCGGTTTTGCTTCCAAAGGACTGTTCGTGATGGACGGCAGCCGCCGCAGCACGCACGGCAACGCCTATTTTTCCGGCTTCGGGGCGGCCAAGCGCATCGTCTTTTTCGATACCCTGATCGAGCGCCTGTCGCCGCACGAGATCGAAGCGGTGCTGGCGCACGAACTGGGCCACTTCAAGCTGCGCCACATCGTCAAGCGCATCGTCGTGATGTTCGCCCTGTCGCTGGCCTTCCTCGCCCTGCTCGGCTACCTGAAGGAACAAAGCTGGTTCTATACGGGCCTTGGGGTGACGCCGATGCTGACGGCGCCGAACGACGCCATGGCGCTGCTGCTGTTCATGCTGGTGCTGCCGATCTTCACGTTTGTCCTCGGCCCCCTGAACTCGATCACCTCGCGCAAGCATGAATTCGAGGCCGATGCATTTGCGGCGAAGCACAGCGACGCCAGCCATCTGGTGTCGGCGCTGGTCAAGATGTACGAGGACAATGCCTCGACCCTGACGCCGGACCCGGTCCACTCGGCCTTCTACGATTCGCACCCGCCGGCTTCGGTGCGCATCGCCCATTTGAACTCCCACCTTGGTGCGGCGGGGGCATGAGGCTGCTCGACCAGCACTGTGTCCATGGCGCCCCGGCACTGCAGGATGCCGAACTGGGTCCGCTGCTGGCGCAGGTGCCCGCCTGGAGCCTGAATGGCCAGCACATCGAGCGGTCGTACGAATTCACGAATTATCACGAAACGATCGCCTTCGTGAACGCGCTGGCCTGGATGATCCACGCCCAGGACCATCACCCGGACCTGACGGTGCGCTATCGCCACTGCATCGTCTCCTATACCACCCACTCGGCGGGCCACACGGTCTCGCTGAACGATTTTGTCTGCGCTGCGAAAGCCGACGCAATTTACGAAGAACGGACGCATGCATGAGCAGTAACACCAAAACAAGCGAACTGAAGGGCACCATCATCGCGGCCCACGGCCGCCACTACCTGGCCGACGTCGGCGGCGAGAAATTCCAGTGCGTCACGCGCGGCAAGAAAACCAACGTGGCCGTGGGCGACGTGGTGCACCTGGTGCAGACCTCGAACAACCAGGCCGTGATCGAGAAGATCGCGGAACGCACTACCCTGCTGTATCGCTCGGACCAGTACAAATCCAAGCTGCTGGCGGCGAACATCTCGCGCCTGTTCATCGTCGTCGCCACCGAACCGGGCTTCGCCGACGACCTGGTGTCGCGCTCGCTGGTGGCGGCCGAAGCGGCCGGCATCGAGGCGCACCTGATCCTGAATAAGACCGACGTCGAGGAGCTGCTGCCGCGCGCGCGCGAACGGGCGGGCGTGTATGCCGCGCTCGGCTACCCGGTGCACGAAGTGTCGGCCACAAGCAATCCCGAGCATGCGATGGCGGTCCTGCGGCCGCTGCTGGCCGGGCAGTCGTCGATCTTCATCGGCCAGTCGGGCATGGGCAAGTCCTCGCTCATCAACCTGCTGGTGCCGGATGCCGACATCGCCGTGCGCGAGATTTCCGCCGCGCTCGATACCGGCAAGCACACCACGACGTTTACCCGCCTGTACTGGCTGCCGGACGGTTCGGCCATCATCGATTCGCCGGGCTTCCAGGAGTTCGGGCTGTACCACCTGAGCGAGGGCATGCTGGAACGCGCTTTCGTCGAGTTCAAGCCCTATCTTGGCGGCTGCAAGTACTACAATTGCCGCCACCTGGCCGAACCGCAGTGCGCCGTGCTGGACGCGGTCGCCAGCGGCAAGGTCGCGCGCCATCGCCATGAACTGTACGGCCAGCTGCTGCACGAGTCGGCGCAGACGCTGTATTAATTGCGTTAGTAGTCCGTCGCCCCGGACCGTTCCGGGGCGGCTTTCCCTAGCGACAGGCAAAACCCTTATAATCAGAGGGATACCACCGATCCCCCATACGATATGCCAGGCACCAAAGCGATCAAGCACTTCCTCCAGTTCTCCGACTTCTCGGCGGACGAATTCGAATACGTCATCGAGCGCGCGAAGGTCATCAAGCGCAAGTTCAAGGCCTACGAGGTCTATCACCCGCTGGTCGACCGTACCCTGGTGATGGTGTTCGAGAAGAGTTCCACGCGCACGCGCCTGTCCTTCGAGGCCGGCATGCACCAGCTGGGCGGCGCGGCGATCTACCTGAACACGCGCGACAGCCAGCTGGGCCGCGGCGAGCCGGTCGAAGACGCCGGCCAGGTGATGAGCCGCATGTGCGACATCATCATGGTGCGCACCTTCGGCCAGGACATCATCGAGCGTTTCGCGGCGAACTCGCGGGTGCCGGTGATTAACGGGCTGACCAACGAACACCACCCGTGCCAGGTGCTGGCCGACATCTTCACTTTCTACGAGCACCGCGGCCCGATCGCCGGCAAGACGGTCGCGTGGATCGGCGACGCCAACAACATGCTGTACTCGTGGCTGCAGGCGGCCGAAGTATTCGGCTTCCACCTGAACATCTCCACGCCGAAGGGCTACGACCTCGATCCGGCATTGGTCAGCACGAAGCGCTACACCTTGTTCGACGAGCCCTCGGACGCCTGCGAAGGCGCGCACCTGGTCAGCACCGACGTCTGGACCAGCATGGGCTACGAAAAAGAGAACGCAGAACGACTCAAAGCGTTCGAGGGCTTCATCGTCGATGGCGCCAAGATGGCGCGGGCGACCCCGGACGCCATCTTCATGCACTGCCTGCCGGCGCACCGCGGCGAGGAAGTCGCGGCCGAAGTGATCGACGGCCCGCAGTCGGTCGTCTGGGACGAAGCGGAAAACCGGCTGCACGTGCAGAAGGCGCTGATCGAATACCTGCTGCTCGGCAGGATCGAAAACTAGCGAAGATAACTGAAGATTTATAGCAGCACCTTTTGTTTGATCGTCGGTCCGCAAGGACCGGCTGACCATCCTGCCCCCACCTCCCCTCCACACTGGAACCTCCATGAGCGACATCAAAAAAGTAGTTCTCGCCTACTCCGGCGGCCTCGACACCTCGGTCATCCTGAAATGGCTGCAAGACAATTACGGCTGCGAGATCGTCACCTTCACGGCCGACCTCGGCCAGGGCGAAGAACTCGAACCGGCCCGCGCCAAGGCCATCAAGTTCGGCATCAAGCCGGAAAACATCTACATCGACGACGTGCGCGAAGAGTTCACCCGCGACTTCGTGTTCCCGATGTTCCGCGCCAACACCGTGTATGAAGGCGAATACCTGCTCGGCACCTCGATCGCGCGTCCGCTGATCGCGAAGCGCCTGATCGAAATCGCCAACGAGACCGGCGCCGACGCCGTTTCGCACGGCGCCACCGGCAAGGGCAACGACCAGGTCCGCTTCGAGCTGGGCGCGTATGCGCTGAAACCGGACGTCAAGATCATCGCGCCGTGGCGCGAGTGGGACCTGCTGTCGCGCGAGAAGCTGCTGAAGTATGCGGAAGACGCCGGCATCGCGGTCGACATGAAGCACAAGAACGGCGGCGCGCCCTACTCGATGGACGCCAACCTGCTGCACATCAGCTTCGAAGGCCGCCACCTGGAAAACCCGAGTGCGGAAGCCGAGGAATCGATGTGGCGCTGGACGGTGAGCCCGGAAGCGGCGCCGGACGAAGCCGAGTACCTCGACATCGAATACGAAAAAGGCGACATCGTCGCCCTGAACGGCAAGCGCATGTCGCCCGCCGAAGTGCTGACGGAACTGAACCGCGTGGGCGGCAAGCACGGCATCGGCCGGCTCGACCTGGTCGAAAACCGCTATGTCGGCATGAAGTCGCGCGGCTGCTACGAGACGCCGGGCGGCACCATCATGCTGCGCGCGCACCGCGCGATCGAATCGATCACGCTCGACCGGGAAGTCGCGCACCTGAAGGACGACCTGATGCCGCGCTACGCCAGCCTGATCTATAACGGCTACTGGTGGGCGCCGGAACGCGTCGCGCTGCAGACGCTGATCGACCACACCCAGGCCACCGTCAACGGCTGGGTGCGCGTGAAGCTGTACAAGGGCAACGTGATCGTCGTGTCGCGCGATTCGAAGACCGATTCGCTGTTCGACATGAACATCGCCACCTTCGACGAAGACGGCGGCGCCTACAACCAGGCCGACGCCGGCGGCTTCATCAAGCTCAATGCGCTGCGGATGCGGATTGCGGCCAAGGCGCGCGCCAAGCGCGGGCATTAAGCGCGCGTCGCTTGAAGCAGAAGCCGCCTCCGGGCGGCTTTTTTGCATCCCTACAAATACCCCATGATCGACGTCACGATCTGCGCCGTGGATGCCTGCGCCGG
>JAQGLR010000516.1 GCA_028292765.1 Massilia sp.
GCACGGCGCTTTCCCTCATTCTCCAGCCATTCTCCGCGTGCCATGACGTACACCGCGTGCGGCCGGCCGTACCAGTCTTCCACGCCGCGGTAGCGCATGCCGAGGCGGCGCATCACTTTCGCCGAATCGGCGTTGTCCGGCAGGCAGACCGCGCACAGTTGCGGCGCGCCGAGCGTCTCGAAGGCCCAGCCGGCCATCGCGCGCGCCGCCTCCGAGGCCAAGCCGCATCCCCAGCGGTCCGGGACCAGGCGCCAGCCAATCTCGTGCGGGTTGGCCGGGTCGCGCCCCAGGTACTGGATACAGCCGGCGCCGACCAGCCGGCCACTGGCGCGCTCGATGAAGGCCCACCAGGAGAAGCCGTACTGGGCCCAGCGCCCCTTGACGAGCGCGATCATGTTGCGCGTCTGTTCCGGCGTCTCGGGCTGGCCGCTGATGAAGCGCATCACCTCGGGCAGGCGGTTCATGGCCTGCAGGCCGTCGAAGTGATGGTCGTCGATGGGTTCGAGGCGCAGGCGTTCGGTGGTCAGGATCGTCATCGTCATCTCCAGAAAAAAAGGCCGGCGAATGAACCGGCCCTTCCGGGTCTTTCAACGTTTACTGGTGCGCGTGGTGCGTCGCCGTCAGCTTGCGCATCATCGGCAGCACGGCCAGTGCGATCAGCGTGCAGAGGACGGCGGCGATGCCCAGCTTGTTGAACAGGCTGGTGTAGATCGGCAGCGTCTGCAGCGGGTCGCTCATGCCTTGCGGGACGCTGGCGTAGTTCGCCACCACGCCGCCCAGGTATTGCGAAATGCCGGTCGCGACAAAATAGGCGCCCATCATGAAGCCGCCCATGCGTGCCGGCACATAACGCGCCACCATCGCCAGGCCAAGCCCGCTCACCAGCAGCTCGCCCAGCGAATACAGGCCGTAGCCGGCGATCATGATCCACGACGAGGTCATGCCGTCGACGGCGAACTGGCCGGCGAAGCCATAGGTGAAGAAGCCGGCCGCGACCACCGCGAAGCCGAGCGCGAACTTGCCGGCGATGGAGAGGTCGTTGCCGCTGCGGCCGGCGCGCGTGTACATCACGGCAAGGACCGGAGACAGGACCATGATCCAGATCGCGTTCAAGGCCTGGAACTGGGCCGGGGACCAGGTCCACAGGTGGTTGCCGAGCACGACGAATTCGAGGTCGACATTACGCAGCGCGAACAGCGACAGCGAGGTCGACATCTGCTGGTAGAAGATGAAGAAGAACACGGACTGCAGCGTCAGCACGAGGGCCGCGACCAGGCCGGCGCGTTCGCTCGGCTCGCTCTTCCTGATCAGGTGCGCGAAGATGCCCAGCACCACGACGCCGGCCAGGTACACGAAAATTTTCGCCAGGCTCTGGTATTGCAGGATCACGGCCGAGAAGCCGACCGCGACCACGCCGCCGGCCAGCACCATGGCCAGCTTGCCTTTATCGAGCGGCTGCTCGTCGGGCAGGGACCCGACGTGGCCGATGGTGGCGCGCATCATCAGCAGGGTGAACAGGCCGATCATGAGGCCGACGCTGCACACCGCATAGGCCACGTGCCAGCCCAGTTCGTTGCCGTAGGTGGCGTTGATGTGGTCCTTGATCCACGGCGTGGCCAGCATCGAGAAGGTCGAGCCGACGTTCACCGCCATGTAGTACATGGTGAACGCGCTGTCGATTTTCGAGTCGTCGCCTTCGTAGATCTTGCGCACCAGGTTGGCCGTGTTCGGCTTGAACAGGCCGTTGCCGACCACGATCACGCCGAGCGCGGAGAACAGGAACCAGGTGTTCACGGTCGGGACGGCCATCAGCGCGTAGCCGAGGGACAGGATCATCGCGCCCAGCAGCATGCAGCGGCGCGTGCCGAGCACCTTGTCACCGATCCAGCCGCCGATGGCCGGTGCGACGTAGATCAGGGCCGCGGCGGCGCCCCATACGAGGTTGGCGCGGCTGTCGTCGAAGCCCATGCGCTGCACCATGAAGTACACGATCAGCGCCTGCATGCCGTAATAGCCGAAGCGCTCCCACAACTCGATCATCCAGACTGTCACGAACGAGCGGGTCTGGCTGTACGGCAGTATTTCCGTTTTCATTTGTCTCCCTTGTTTGAGGAATCTGACAACTGCGCGCGCCACCAGTTCATGACCAGGGGCAAGCCGGTGCATGCTACGCCAGGCCAACGCAAGATGCAATCGCGAAAGGGCCGATACGGCTAGGCGGCGAGCATCGGGCCCTGCGCCAGCATGGCCGCGCAGGCGTCCGCCGGCAGCGGCCTGCTGATGTAATACCCCTGGATTTCGTCGCACCCGTAGGCCTGCAGGGCGCGCAGGTGGGCGATCGTCTCCACACCCTCGGCCACCACCTTCAGGTTCAGGCTGTGCGCCAGGCTGATCACGGCCCTGGTGATCGCCACGTCGTCGCTGTCGGCCGGCAGGTCGCGCACGAAGGTGCGGTCGATCTTCAGGGCGTCGAGCGGGAAGCGCTTCAGGTAGGCCAGGCTCGAGTAGCCGGTGCCGAAATCGTCGACCGACAGGCGCATGCCCTGCGCCTTCAGGCACTGCAGGATCGTCACCGATGCTTCCGGGTCCGCCATCAGCATCGATTC
>JAQGLR010000009.1 GCA_028292765.1 Massilia sp.
CGCGCCCGCCCATGTACTGGACCAGCGTGTCGGTGTGGGGCAGGGCGGGGTGTTCCGGCTGGTCCGGACCGGTGCTGGAGGTGAAGAAGGCGACGCTGCGGGCGACGCCCCGTTTCGTGAGCGGTTGTTTGGTCGCCGCCGCAGCCGCGACGGCAGTGGTGATGCCCGGGACGACCTCGACTTCGATACCCTCGAGCTCGAGTGCGCGCAATTCCTCGTCGGCGCGGCCGAACAGCATCGGGTCGCCGCCTTTCAGGCGCACCACGGTGTCATACCGGAAAGCGCATTCGACCAGCTGGCGGTTGATCGATTCCTGGGCCGTCGAACGCTGGCCCGAGCGTTTCCCCACCGAGATGAGGGTCGCCCGCGTACACAGTTCGAGCATCCCGGGCGTGACCAGCGCGTCGTAGAGCACGACGTCGGCCCGCGCGAGCAGGCGCGCGCCGCGCACCGTGATGAGGTCCGCCGCACCCGGCCCCGCGCCGACCAGCCAGACCTTGCCGGCACGCCGATCGCCTGGCTTGTCTGGATGCGGCACGTCGTCTTCGAGAAGGCCCATGCGCCGCTCCCCTGTTATTCGTCCAGGCGAATCATACCCGCCGCGACGGTCTGGTGCGTGACTTCATCGATCAGGATAAAGGCGCCGGTGGCGCGGATGTCGGCATAGGCGTCGGCCGCCAGCGGCTGCTGCACGGTCAGGTTGATGCGGGCGATATCGTTCAGCTTCAGCCCGTCCGCGGGGTGACGGACCTGAGTGTTGATGTCGAGCAGGGTGTCGACCTTCGTCACCTTGGCCCCGGTCTGGCGCGTGCCGTGCTTGATCCAGTACTTGCGGCGCAGGTCGAGCGGCTCGTCCGACATCCAGCAGACGTCGGCCACGACTTGCTTGAGCAGGGTGGCCGGTTGCGCGGCCCCGGCCAGCGTGTCGCCGCGCGAGATGTCCAGGTATTCCTCGAGCAGCAGCGTGACCGACTGGCCGGCGGCGGCCGTGTCGAGCGAACCGTCGAAGGTGACGATTTCCTTCACGGTCGCGCCCTGGCCGGAGGGCTGCACGATCAGCTTGTCGCCGACCGCGACGCTGCCCGATTCGATTCGGCCCATGTAGCCGCGGAAGTCGTTCGCCTCGTGGCCGTTGTGGCGGGCGACCAGCTGCACGGGGAAGCGGAAGGGCGCATCGTGGGCTTCGTCATACACCGAAATGGATTCGAGCAGCTCGATCAGGGTCGGGCCCGTGTACCAGTCCATCTTGTCGGAGCGGTCGACGACGTTGTCGCCGGCCAGCGCCGACAGCGGGATCGCGGTCACGTCCTTCAGGCCGAGCGAGCTTGCGAATTCCTGGTAGGCGGCGACGATGCGGTCATAGACCGCCTGGTCGTAGCCGATCAAATCCATCTTGTTGACGGCGACGATCACGTGCTCGATCTGCAGCAGGTGCGCAATCGTCGAGTGGCGCTTGGTTTGAATGAGCAGATCCACGCCACCGTCTTCGCGCAATTTGACCTTCGAGACGTCGACCAGGATGATGACGGCGTCGGCGGTCGAGGCGCCGGTCACCATGTTGCGGGTGTACTGCTCGTGGCCCGGGGTGTCGGCGATGATGAACTTGCGCTTGGGCGTCGCGAAATAGCGGTAGGCCACGTCGATCGTGATGCCCTGTTCGCGCTCGGCCTCGAGGCCGTCGGTCAGCAGCGACAGGTCGATCGTGTCGCCCACGGTGCGCTTGTGCTTCGAGCGCGACACCGCCGCCAGCTGGTCGGCGAAGATGCCCTTGCTGTCGTACAGCAGGCGGCCGATCAGCGTGCTCTTGCCGTCGTCGACGGAACCGGCCGTGATGAAGCGCAGCAGGCTGTGCTGGGTGAGCTTATGGTTGTTCACGTCTGTGAGTGCGTTCATCAGAAATATCCTTGCTTCTTGCGTTTTTCCATCGAGGCTTCGGAGGTCTGGTCGTCCATCCGGGTGGCGCCGCGTTCGGTCACCTGCGTCACGGCGGTTTCGGCGATGATCGCCTCGACCGTGGCGGCATCGGAGGACACCGGGCAGGTGCACGAAATGTCGCCCACGGTACGGAAACGGACGGTTTGCGTTTCCACCGTCTCGCCTTCGCGCGGCGGCGTCAGCGGAGTCAAGGGCACCAGCAGGCCGTTACGCGGGATCACCTGGCGCTCGTGGGCGAAATAGATCGGCGGCAGGGCGAGCTGCTCGCGGGCGATGTATTGCCACACGTCGAGTTCGGTCCAGTTCGAGATCGGGAACACGCGCATGTTCTCGCCCGGGTGGACGCGGGTGTTATACAGGTCCCACAGTTCCGGGCGCTGGGCCTTCGGGTCCCACTGGCCGAATTCGTCGCGGAAGGAAAAGATGCGCTCCTTGGCGCGTGCTTTCTCTTCGTCGCGGCGGGCGCCGCCGATGCAGGCGTCGAAACCGTGTGCGGCGATGGTTTCCAGCAGCGTCACGGCCTGCGCGGCATTGCGCGAGTCGGTCGCCGGATTGCGCAGGCGCACAGTGCCGCGCTTGATCGAGTCCTCGACCGAACCGACGATCAGGCGCTCGCCGAGTTCGG
>JAQGLR010000070.1 GCA_028292765.1 Massilia sp.
GCGCGGCCCCGGCGCTTGCCGTGGAGCGCGCGCTGGCGCTGTTCGGCTATCGCCAGGACGATCTCGACCCGCGCATCCCGCCGGCGCTGGCCCATGGCGGCGCGCCGCACCTGGTGCTGGCGCTGCGCAGCCGCGCGCTGCTGGCGGCGATGCGCTACGACCTCGACGCCGGGCGCGCCCTGATGCGCGAGCTGGGCATCGTGACCGTCGTGCTGGCCTGGGCCGAGACCGACACCTTGTTCCACACGCGCAATCCGTTCGCCGCCGGCGGCGTGTATGAAGACCCGGCCACCGGCGCCGGAACGGCGGCGCTGGCCGGCTACCTGCGCGACCTCGACTGGCCGCACGGCGGCGCCATCGATGTCGTCCAGGGCGAGGACATGGGCATGCGCTCGCGCCTGCATGCCGGCATCGGGCCCGAGGAAGGGGGATCGATCCGCGTGTCCGGCACGGCGCGGCCGCTATAAATATTGACCGATGTCAACATGTGTTACTAACTTGCCGGTTTTGCCAAATTGGAATTAGAGGGGGAAAAGTCCTCTTACTCATCAATTAAGAATTTCTCCAAAGATTGATAATTATCAGGAAAGAAGTTTTCGGTAATTAAACAATTCTCAGGAGTAAGCGGTCATGGAGCTGTCCCAAGCAAACGTCGTCACCCAAGGAAACGCCACGTCAATGGGCCCCGTCGGCAATGCCCAGGGCGCGCAGAAGGCAATCGAGCGCCTGCCGTTCACCATCCGCCGGGTCGAGAACGAAGATGACCTGCTCAAGGCCGTGCGCGTCCGTTACGATGCCTATGCACGCCACATTCCCGACTTCGCCCGCTCGCTGGCCCTGCCGGAAGCAGCCGACTACGAGAGCGACACCATCGTCCTGCTGGCCGAGTCCAAGCTCGACGGCACGCCGCTGGGCACGGCCCGCATCCGCACGAATATCCACCACCCCTTGCACATCGAGGAATCGGTGATGCTGCCGGAATGGCTGCAAGGACGCAGGCTGGGCGAGGTCGAGCGACTCGGTGTAAGCCAGGGACGGATCGGCCATGTGGTCAAGGTCGCGCTGGTCAAGGCGTTCTTCGAGTACTTCGAGAACAATGGCTTCGAGTATGCCGTCCTCTCCGGCCGCGCCCCGGTCGACCGCCAGTACGAGCAGCTGATGTTCATCGATG
This sequence comes from Massilia sp., assembly GCA_028292765.1. Classification (GTDB taxonomy): domain Bacteria; phylum Pseudomonadota; class Gammaproteobacteria; order Burkholderiales; family Burkholderiaceae_D; genus Telluria. The sequence continues at coordinate 1,172 of JAQGLR010000070.1, forward strand.
TGTTTGGTGAAAAGGAGATGCTGCCGATGCGTCACATCGGGGATATTCCACATCGCATCATGGCGTTCGAGATCGCCACCGGCGAGGCGCGCTGGACCGAAGCGGCCCATCCGCTGCTCAAGTTCTTCCGCCACACGCACCATCCGGACATCAAGGTCGGCCCAAAAGCGGAGCCATGTTTCAAGGAGCCGCGCGTCCCCCAGCGTGCGCCGGCGGCATCGTCCGGCGTCGCCATGCGCGAGCTGGCCCTTGTTTGAATAGATATTGCATGACGGTATCACGCTAAAGCTGTATCCTTGCGCCTGATCAGGCCGCGATGCAAATCGCGGCCTTTGTGCTTCGCTTGATATCGCTTATGCCAAATACTCCCGTTAACCAGCATCGTTTCCTTTCGTCGGCGACCAACCTGGCCCTCGAACGTGTGCTGCGGGTGTTCGCGTATTACCTGGTCCCGATCGGGATCGGCCTGTTCTCCATCGTCGCGTTGTTGTTTTGGAACAACCAGTACAAGGTCAGCGAGCCGGTGGCGCTATCCTTGCGCGTCCTCGTGCAGGAAGAGGGCGGCCCGCGACAGGGCGCCTCGCGACAGGGCGGCCCGCGACAGGACGCCTCGCCCAATCCGGCCCATGCACTGGCGCGTCTCGCTTCCCAGGCGGCCGTCCCGAGCTACGACACCAGCCTCAACAGCCGCCCGATCTGGTTCAGCTTCGCGCCGATGCCTGGGTCGGCCCTGCAGGATGTCGTCGAATTCCCGTCACGCCATGCACTCGCGATCCGCTGCTGGGACGCGGCGAGCCTGCGCCCGCTGGGCGAGGCCAGCCGCAGCCATGCCGCTGGCGCGCTCAACGCCGCCAAGGCCGGGTTTGCGCTGCGCATGGCGCGCTTGCCGGCGCAGATGCTGTGCAGCGGCACGTTCGCCGGCCCGGCGCACATGAGCGTGCTGCAATGGCCGTCAGAACAGTTTGCATTGTCGGTGGAACAATACCATCGCAAGTCCGGCCTGCTCGACGGCGGCATGATCGTGCTGGCGCTGTTCGTCCTGCTGACCGCGCTGATCAACCGGCAGCCGCTCTACGTCCTGTTTTCGGGCTGGCTGATCCTGAACCTGCGTGTCGCCGCGCTGTCGGCCGGCTGGGACATCCAGTGGCTGGGACAGACGGTTCCCGCCGACTGGCTGCTGCTCTCCCGTTCGATGACGCTCACCCTGTTCGGCATCGTCACCCTGACCCTGTACCAGCACCTGCTGCGCGAGAGCCTGGAGGGCTTGCGCTACGCCGCGCCGATGCGCGTCATGCAATGGCTGTGCGTGCCGGTACCGGCGGCCGCGGTGTTGCTGCCGTACGACGTCTACCTGCCGATCGTGTGGGTGATCTGCGCCGGCTGCTTGCCGGTCATGACGGTGGGCCTGTTCAAGGTCATCGTCGAATCGCGCAACCGCGTCGCCGCCTGGTTCGCCGGGTCGTTCGCACTGACGGTCGTCGCCACGCTGGTCGAGATCGTCTCGGCGGCGTTCGGCATGCGCGAAGTGGTCGGCTTCATCAACAGCGTGACGGCGGCGCTCGCGTCCAGCCTGCTGGCCGCGCTCGCGGTCGCCGAGCAGATGCGCGCCGAGACCGAAAAGCGCGAGGAAGCCCAGCGCAAGCTCGAGCATGCCTACGAGGCGATGCCGGTCGGCCTGTTCACGCTGGATATGTTCGGCTACTTCCAGAGCGCCAATCCGTCGCTGCAAAAGATGCTTGGGGCAAGCAGCGTCGAGCCGGGCCGCACGGCCTGGCGCGACTTCTTCAGCGAAACCGTGTGGACGGAACTGCACGAGCAGGTGCATGGACGCTGCGACGCCGAACTCGAAATTGCCAACCGTGACGGCACCCGGCGCTTCCTGGTCAGCGCGACGCTGGCGCGCGGGCGCATCGAAGGGGTGTTGCAGGACATTACCGAAAAGTACAAGGCCACCGAGCAACTGCGCTTCATGGCCGACAACGACCCGCTGACGAAAGTGTTCAACCGGCGCGGCATCGAAAAGATGTTCGAGGAGGCGGCGGTGTCGCTGGCGATGGGCAAGCCGATGGCGCTGGCGTATATCGACCTCGACCGCTTCAAGCTGATCAACGACCTGTTCGGCCATGCCGCCGGCGACGAGGTGCTCAAGCAGGTCTGCGAACGGATCGGCATGACGCTGACCAGTGGCCAGCAGCTCGGTCGTGTCGGCGGCGACGAGTTCGTCATCGTCATGCCGGACACCTCGGTCACCCTGGCCTCGCTGATCTGCCGCGGCATCGTCGAGCGCATCGGCGGCGCCGCCTACCGCGTCGGCGACAAGGCCTTCCACGTGCGCGGCTCGGTCGGCCTGATCGAAGTCTCGACCGGCATGCCGATGCGGGATGTCATCTCGACCGCCGACCGCGCCTGCCGCGAAGCCAAGGAGTCGAGCGACGGCCTGGTGATCTACGAGCGCCATGCGTCCGCCTTCCACGAGCGCGAAGCCGAACTGAACCTGGTGGCCAAGCTGCAGGGGCCGAGCGCGACCGACGGGCTGTTCATCGAGATGCAGCCGATCATGTCGCTCAAGACCCCGCACGAATCGCTGAACTTCGAAGTGCTGCTGCGCATGCGCGGGCAGGACGGGCGCATCATGCCGGCCGGCCCGCTGATCGGCGCGGCCGAGAAAAGCGGCCGCGCAGGGGTGATCGACCGCTGGGTCCTGAGCACGACGCTGGGCTGGATCGCGGAGAACATCACGCGCCTGCCGAATACGCGCTTCGTGTGCATGAACCTGTCGGGCGCCTCGCTCAACGACGAGCGCTTCGTGGCCGACACGCTCGAGATCCTCGGGCGCCACGTGCACGTGGCCAGCCGCCTGTGCATGGAGATCACCGAGAGCGTGGCGCTGCACGACCTCGACAACACGCGCCGCTTCATCGACCAGGTGCGCAATTTCGGCGTGAAAGTGGCGCTCGACGACTTCGGCGCCGGCTACACCTCGTTCTCCTACCTGAAGGAATTGCCGGCCGACGTGCTCAAAATCGACGGCAATTTCATCGTCAACATCAACGCGCATCCGGCCAACGTGGCGATCGTCGAGGCCATCGTCAGCCTGGCGGTGAACCTGGGCATGAAGACGATTGCCGAGTGGGCCGAGGATGCCGCCACCGTGCAGACGCTCGCCGAGATCGGCGTCGACTATGTGCAGGGCTGGGCGGTGTCGCGTTCGCTGCCGCCGGAGCGCATGCTGACGGCGAACTCGTCGGCCAGCTTCATCCAGGACCCGGAGCTGCTCGATCTGCTGCCGAACCTCGGCAATGGCGTGGCGCTCGACTTGCGCGGCATGGTGCGCCTGCATTGAGCGGCGGATGATGCCTCGTGGGGTGGCCACGGGGGCGGATCGCCGCCCGGCCCACCCCACGGTCAGCGGATCGACGCCAGTTGCGGCCGTGGCTGGCGATCGGCGTCGATCAGCATCAGCTGTGCGCGTGCCGCCTTGAGCGTGGCGACATCACGGGCCAGGGGCCGGTCGCGGTTTGCGACGCGCGGGCGCCAGTCCTGCTGGCGCAGCATGGCGGGCGGCGCTTCATGACGCTGCACGGTAAGCGCCTGCGGCTGGGCACCCTGGACCGGTGTCTCGGTCGGCGCGATGTCCGGCGCGGCGCTGCTGACCAGGCGCGTTGCGCGCGCGCCGCCCTCGCAGGGCTGGTCGGTCAGCGTCACGTGGCCGGCGCTGTCGACGCACTTCAGGATTTCAGAACCCGCCAGCGCGGCGGGGGCGGCGGCAAAGGCCGCCAAGGCAAGGATTAGTTGCGGGCCCAGTCGAGAGGCTAAGCGCTTCATGGTCACCTCCATCAATACGATGGAGCCATTCTCCCGGCCGAGACCGCCTCACTCTGTTCGGTGCCACACGGACCACACTTATTATCAAAAAAACCACGGATGAGCTAGCTCTTCAACTCCGCGCGAGCGCCAATCCTGATCCGGGCCGCTGTGCGACCAGTTGCACCTCGACCAGGAAGCCGCAACCGGCTGCGCGCAGCACTTTTTCGCACTGCTCGAACACGCAGGCGCACTGCGCCTCGAAGCTGGCGCCCGGGGCGACCCTGCCCTGTGCCGGCAGGACGCCCGACAGGAACACCAGCGAACCGGCCGCCACCGCCTGCGAGTAATGCCCGGCCGGGGCCGGCAGCTCGCTCGACTGTATGAACTCCATCACGCCACCAGCGCGGCGAAACGCGACAGGTCGACGTTGCCGCCGCTGATCAATATGCCGACGCGCTTGCCGGCGACGGGATAGGCCGCGTGCAGCGCCGCCGCGGCGCCGAGGCAGCCGGTCGGTTCGACCATCATCTTCATGCGCTCGGCGAAGAACTTCATCGTCTCCACCAGTTGGGCGTCGCTGACCGTGACGATGTCATCGACCCGGCGCCGGATGACCTCGAAATTGTGCTCGCCCACGTGGGTGACCATGGCGCCGTCGGCGATCGTCTTCGGCACGCCGATGTGGACGATCTCTCCCTTGCGCAGCGACTGGCGGCCGTCGTCGCCCGCTTCCGGCTCGACGCCGATCACCTTGCACCCGGGCGACAGGCCGCTGGCGGCCAGGGCGCTCCCGGCCAGCAGGCCGCCGCCGCCGAGGGGCACCAGCAGCACGTCGAGCGGGCCCACGTCCTGGAACAGTTCCATCGCCGCCGTACCCTGGCCGCAGATGACGTCCGGGTGGTCGTAAGGAGGAACCAGGGTCATGCCGCGTTCCGCGGCCAGGCGCTGCGCGATCTCCTCGCGGTTCTCCGTATAGCGGTCGTAGAAGATCACTTCGCCGCCGTATTCCCTGGTCGCCTGCACCTTCAGGGCAGGGGCGTCCTGCGGCATGATGATGGTGGCGCGGATCCCGGCCAGGCGCGCCGACAGGGCGATGGCCTGGGCATGGTTCCCGGACGAGAAGGTCAGCACGCCCGCGGCGCGCTGGGCGTCGCTGAAACGGGCGATGGCGTTGAAGGCGCCGCGGAACTTGAAGGCGCCCATGCGCTGGTAGTTCTCGCACTTGAAGAACAGCTGCGCATCCAGGCGCGCGTTGGCGGTACTGGAAGTGAGCACCGGGGTGCGGTGGGCGGCGCCGAGGATGCGCGCGGCGGCTTGTTCGACATCACTGTACTGCAGGGTGGCGGTATCGTTCATGGGGGTGACGAAGAAAAAGAATGTTAAGGAGCGAGCGGCAGCGCCAGTTGCACCAGCAGCCCGCCGCCTTCTCGGTTGCGTACCTCCAGCTCGGCATTGTGGCGGCTGACCACGCGCTCGACGATCGCCAGGCCCAGGCCGGCGCCGTTGGCCTGGCCGCGCGCCGTGTCCAGGCGCGTAAAGGGCTTCAATAGCTGGTTGATCTGGTCATCCGGGACGCCTGGACCGTGGTCCGCGATCTCGACGACGGCGCGCCGGCCCTGGGGCGTGGTGCGCACGTGGCAGGAGAAGTCGATCTCGACGATGTCGCGGCCCGGCGTGCGCGCATAGCGGCGCGCGTTCTCGACGACGTTGTTGATCACGCGGCGCAGGTCGGTTTCGTTGCCCATCACCTGCACGCCGTCGTCGAGGTCATAGGTCACCCGCACGTTCGGCAGGCGCATCGCGTGCATGGCGCAATCCTGCAGCAGGCCGGAGAGATCGACCGGCACGAAGGTGGCGGCCTCGGTCGGTTTCGCGTAGTCGAGGAACTGGCCGATGATCGCATCCATCTGCGCGATGTCCGACTGCATGCCTTCGCGCGCATCGTCCGACAGGTTGGCCATCTCGAGTTCGAGCTGCATGCGCGCCAGCGGCGTGCGCAGGTCGTGCGAGATGCCGGCCAGGATCACGGCGCGGTCCTTCTCGACCTGCGCCAGGTCGTCGACCATCTGGTTGAAACTGCGGTTCGCCTCGATGATCTCCTGCGAGCCTTTCTCGGGAAGCGGAGCAGGGCGCTCGCCCTTGGCGATCACCCGTGCCGCCGCCGTCAGGCGCGCCAGCGGCAGGTTGATCAGGCTCGAGATAAAGGCGGCGCCGAGCAGCGACAGCACGCCGACCACGCCGGCCCAGCCGAGCCATTGCACGCGCGTCAGGCCTGCCAGGCGCTCGCGCTCGAGCATCAGCCAGTACTGATCTTCCTCGATGTTGAAGCTGATGTAGAAGCCGGCCACGCCGTTCACGCGGCTCGAAAAGCGCGTCTGCGGGCCGAGCTTTTCGCGCACGGCGGCGGCGATCTCCGGCATCAGGGGGGTGGCGGGCGGCGGGTCGACCCTGTCGGTGTCTTCCAGCGCGAAGATGCGGATGCCTTCGTTCGATACCAGTTCGAACAGCAGCTCGCGGCGCAGGTCGGGCGCGGAGTGGGTCAGCGCCGCCTTGGTGAGCGTGACCGCCGATACCACCAGCGCGGCGGTCTGCTGCACCTGGCGGTCGCGCTGGAACACGTTGAGCATGCCGATCCACGAACCCATCGAGAGCGCGGTGAGGAGCGAGAGCAGGAAGAAGGTGCGCCAGAACAGCCCGCTGCGCATCCAGTTCATGCGCCCCGGGCCCCGCGGTGAGCTTGACCCGAACACTAGCGCGGCTGTCCTTCAGGGATGAACACATAACCCAGGCCCCAGACCGTCTGGATGTAGAGCGGGCTCGATGGATCCGGTTCGATCAGTTTGCGCAGGCGCGAGATCTGCACGTCGAGCGAGCGGTCGAAGACTTCGTACTCGCGCCCTCTGGCCAGTTCCATCAGCTTTTCGCGCGACAGTGGCTGGCGCGCATGGCGCGCAAACACCTTCAGCACCGAGAATTCGCCGGTGGTGAGCGGCACCGTTTCGCCGTTCTTTTTCAGCGTGCGCGTGCCCAGGTCGAGCACGAAATGGCCGAATTCGAAGGTCTGCGGGGTTTCCGACGGGGCGCCCGGGATTTCGTCCGGGCCCTTGCGGCGCAGGACGGCGCCGATGCGCGCCACCAGTTCGCGCGGGTTGAAGGGCTTCGGCAGGTAGTCGTCGGCGCCCATCTCGAGGCCGACGATGCGGTCGACGTCTTCGCCCTTCGCGGTCAGCATGATGATCGGGGTCTGGTCGCCGGCGCCGCGCAGGCGGCGGCAGATCGACAGGCCGTCTTCGCCCGGCAGCATCAGGTCGAGCACCAGCAGGTCGTAGCGCTCGCGCAGCCACAGCTTGTTCATCGCCGGCGCGCTTTCGGCCGTGACGACCTGGAAGCCCTGCTCGGTGAGGTAGCGGCGCAGCAGGTCGCGCAGGCGCACGTCGTCGTCGACGACCATGATCCTGGCGCTGTGGCCGGCACCTGCAACTGTTGTGTTATTGCCCGAATTCGTGGAGGAAGATGTATTCATGTGCTCTGTGTTGTTAGAATCATGTCGCTATGGTAACTTCTCTGCGCGCGCAACATTCCGAATACCGGCGAGGCATTACATCGTGTTACAAACTTTACCCAATTAGCCTTATACCCCAGGACCGTTCCACATACACTGGGGACCAATGAAGTACAGCTTATCTGTTTATCCGGCATCACGGAAGAGGAACACCATGACAAACGCGCACATCGAAACCACTGCAGCATCTGGGGCCAAGGGCCACCCGCTTGCCCGGCTGGCGCGCCGTGGTGTCGCGGTCGTCCTGCTGGCTTGCGCCGGCATCGGCGCCGCCCAGGCACAATACCATGGCCGCCGCGACGACGCCCAACTCCCGCCGCCGCCATCGGCGCGTGGCGAGCGCCTGGCGCTGCCGCCGCACATCGAGCAGCCGCGCGAACGTGGCTTTGACCAACAGCGCGAGCAGCAGCGCATGGCGGAGCAACAGCGCGAAGAGCGCCGCCAGGCCGTGCAGCAAATGCAGCAGGAAGGCGCGCGCGAAGGCGGCCGCCGCGGCGGGCGCCTGACCCCGGACGAGCGGCGCGAACTGCGCCGCCAGGTCAACGAGGCCGGGATGGATATTTACCCGGGCCGCGGGCGCCGCTGATCGGGCGCCGCAGCACGCACACGAGCCGGGGCTGTCCCGGCTTTTTCTTTTTTGAGGATGTGTGAAAGTTGTTGTTGACGATTATTTATTTATCGTCGCCAACATGTTACGCTCATGTGCTGCAAGCCTGACGTCCTGTCAAGGACCGGCCAACACACTGGAGCGCGAACGTGTCCGATACCGCGGCGGCAGCTACTGCCACCCCTTCCACCCCTGGCACTCCCCCTGCGCCCGGCGCCCGCTTCGCTGCCGACGGCCCGGAGCATTGTCTCCAGCAGCGCCCGGACGGCGTCTATGCCGACCCGGCCGTGCTGGGCACGACCGTGCTGGCGGCGGTCGACAGCATCCTGCGTTCCGGCAACTACCTGGCCGGCCTCGACTATCCGGTCCTGGTCAAGGCCATCTATGGCTTCGGCCCCGCGCTCCCGGCCGGCCCGGACGGCCAGCCCCTGGTGCGCCTGGCGCGCGAGATCCTTCCCTTCGATGAGCAGCGCCGCGCCCTGTACCGGTCGGTGCGGATCGCCGGCGGCGAGGCCGAATACTGTTTCGAACCGGTCTGGCTTGGCGACGATGAAGGCGGTGCCGGGCTTCCCGCGCGCCTCGACGCCGACGAATTCGTGGCCGACATGTGGGCCAAGGGCGTCCGCTTCGGGATCGACATGGCGGCCGTGCGCGCCGGCGTCGCCAACCCCGGCGCCGGGCGCGTGGTGGTGGCGCGCCGCCTCGAGCCGGCGCCCGGTATCGACGCCACCGTGGTCGAGGTGTCGGACGACATCCACCGCAGCGACGCGCCACGCCTGCTCGCCAACGGCAAGTTCGACCTGATGAGCTTCCAGAACCGCTTCCCCCAGGTGCAGGCCGGTACGCGCCTGCTGCAAAAGCTGCCGCCGCGCGCCGGCGAGGCGGGATTCGAGCTGTCGGGCATCCGCATCGAACCGGCCGCGCCGCGCGAGCTCGATTTCGCCCCCTATGCGGGCGAGGGCACCAGCATCGAGCGCGGGGATGGCGGCGAATACCTGGTCGCCGCACGCACGGGCTATCTCGACGTGGACTGCAGTACCGGCCTGATTCTCGGCCGGATCGCTGTCGGCGACAAGATCGTCAGCCGCGACGGCGTCAGCGCCAGGACCACCGGCAACCTGCAGCTCAGCGGCGACTACGAGGAGTTCGGCGACGTCCAGGAAAAGCGCGTCATCGAGGGCAACGGGATCACCGTGCACGGCGACGTCCATGGCGAGATCGTCTCGCGCGGCGGCACCGTGCGCCTGCGCGCCAACCTGATCGGCGGCAGCGCCCACAACAAGCGCGGCGACATCCGTGTCGACGGCACGACCTCGAACGCCGTCGTCCAGGCCGTCGACGGCGCGGTAATCCTCGGCCGGGCCGAGAATTGCGTCGTTTCCGGCACCCGCGTACGCATCGAGCACGCCATCAATTGCGACATCGCCGGCGGCGAGGTGTCGATCGGCGAGGCCGAAGGCTGCGCGGTGGCCGGGCGGCAGGTCGGCATCGACACCGCCATGACCTGGCGCGACAGCGAAATGCTGGTGTATGTCCTGTGCGCCGACTGCAGCCGGATCGACGAGGTGCTCGGACAGCTGGGTGAGCGCCTGGCCCGGCTCGAGGCGGCCATCGCGGACCACAAGGGCGCGCTGGCGCAGCTGTGCGCCAAAGGAGAGGTGCGCAGCTACCTCGAGGTCGCGGGGCGCGTGCGCAGCGGCGAGGCCGCACTGAGCGCCGCCCAGGCGCAGCAGTTCCGCCAGATGGGGGAGGCGGTCGGGCCCGAACTGCGGCGCATAGGCGAGGTGTCCGCCGCCAGGAAAACCGCCGAGGCGGAGCTGGCCGAAGGGCAGGCGCTGCTGGCGCGCTACAAGGCGCAGCGCGCCGCCCGTGCCGGGGGCAGTACCGTGACGCTGCGCCAGCTGGCCGGCGACACCCAGGTGCGGGCGCTCCCGTTCGATCCCGACGGCCCACCCTTGCACCACCTGTCGCCGCGCGAGCTCAAGGGCCGCCTGCGCGCCAACGAAGGCACGCCGCTGTACGGCGGCGCCTACGGCAGCTATGGCTGGGAAAGCGGCGCCATCGTGGAATCTACTAATGTTGTAAGGAAATATTGACTGCTCGCAACGAGGGCAGGGGCTCCCTGCCATAGCATGGTGGCTGTTACCGAAAGGAGCATCATGCACACCGACACACCGGCACTGCGCCCGGCGAGCCAGGAATTCCTGAGCTTCCAGCTGGGCGGTCTCGAATACGGACTCGATTTCGGCAAGGTGCAGGAGTTGCGCGTGTTGAAGTCGCTCGAGCGCTTCGCCTCCGACGGCGAAATTGTCGAAGGCGTGGCCGTGTCGCGTGGCGTCATCATGCCGATCGTCGACATGCGCGCGGCCTTTTGCGGTCATCCGGTGGTGGCCACGCCGATGACGGACGTGATCATCCTTAAATTGTCGACCTGCGTGATGGGGATGGTAGTGGACGGCATCACCGACGTGGTGACCCTGCGCCCCGACCAGATTTCGCCGATCCCCGGGGCCGATGGCGGCGCCATCGACTACCTGCTGGGGCTGGGCGTGGCCAACGGGCGCCGGCTGATCCTGGTGGATATCGACCGGCTGATGTCGATCGATCGGGGCACCGGCACGCGCCAGGTGGCGTAAGGTGGGCACCCCGTGCCCACGCGAACCTCGGCACGGTGTTGGCGTAACGACGCGGTTACTCGGGGACGCGTTAACTGGCTTCCGGCGTTCGGGGAACCGCTGCAAACGTGACGCACGCTTCCGCGTGGGCACGGGGTGCCCACCCTAAGCCGCCAATCCCTCAAGCTGCTCCTGCAACTCCAGCCACTCGTTCTCCAGCGCCGCCAGGTCGCGTACGCAGAAGGCCTGGTCCGCCACCAGGTTCTTCAGCTCGTCCTTCCTGCCGGCGTCATACACGCCGGGGTCGAGCAGGCGGGCGTCGATGTCGGCCTTCTTCGCGTTCAGTTTGGCCATCTGCTCGTCGACCCGCTTGAGGCGGTTCTCGAGCGGCTTCCTGAGCGCCGCGACGCGCTGGCGTTCGCCCGCGTCGAGCTTCTTCTGCTCCTTGCGTTCGCTAGTCGAGACCGGCGCCAGCGCCACCGGCGCAGGCGCTGCTACCGCCTTGGCGGCCGCAGCCTTTGCCGCCGCCGCCGCCCCCGGCAGCACCTCGGTTCCCTTGCCAAGCTTGGTCTTGAACAGCCAGTCCTTGTAGTCGTCGAGGTCGCCATCGAAGGGCTGCAGGCGGCCGTCGGCCACGATGATGAACTGGTCGGTCGTGGCGCGCAGCAGGTGGCGGTCGTGCGACACGACGACCAGCGTGCCCTCGAACTGGGCCAGCGCCAGGGTCAACGCCTCGCGCGTCTCCAGATCCAGGTGGTTCGTCGGTTCGTCGAGCAGCAGCAAATTCGGGCGCTGCCATACGATCAGGGCCAGCGCCAGGCGCGCCTTTTCGCCGCCCGAGAACGGCGCGATCGGGCTGGTGACCATGGTGCCCGGGAAGTTGAAACTGCCGAGGAAGTTGCGCAGCTCCTGCTCGCGCACGGTCGGCGCGATCTTCGCCAGGTGCCACAGCGGCGATTCGTCGTGGCGCAGCATTTCAACCTGGTGCTGGGCAAAGTAGCCGATCGACAGGCCCTTGCCGAGCGTGGCGTCGCCGGTGAGGGGCGCCAGTTCGCCCGCGATGGTCTTGATCAGCGTGGATTTACCGGCGCCGTTCACGCCCAACAAGCCAATCCGCTGGCCGATCTGGAGCGAGAAGTTGATGCGGTTGACGATGGCTTTGGCGCCGACCTTGTCGCCATGGTGGTCGAGGATCGGATAGCCGGCGTCGACGTCTTCCATCACCAGCAGCGGATTCGGTGCGGCCAGCGGATCGCGGAACTCGAACGAGAACTCGGCGGCCGCGCGCAGCGGCGCCAGTTCTTCCATCTTGGCGAGGGCCTTCATGCGGCTCTGGGCCTGGCGCGCCTTGGTGGCCTGCGCCTTGAAGCGGTTGATGAAGGATTCGAGGTGGGCGCGGGTGCGCTGCTGCTTTTCCTGCGCGCTGGCGGCCAGCACCAGCGCAGCGGCGCGCTGGCGCTCGAAGGACGAGTAGTTGCCCGAATAACGCTTCAGTTTGCGCTCGTCGATATGCACCACGACGTTGACGATCTCGTCGAGGAAATCGCGGTCGTGGGAAATGATGACCAGGGTGCCCGGATAGCGTTTCAGCCAGTCTTCCAGCCAGATGATCGCGTCCAGATCCAGGTGGTTCGTCGGCTCGTCCAGCAGCAGCAAGTCGGACGGGCACATCAGCGCCTGCGCCAGGTTCAGGCGCATGCGCCAGCCGCCCGAGAAGCTCGACACCGGCTGCTGCATCTGGTCGAGCGAAAAGCCCAGGCCCAGCAGCAGCTGTTCGCCGCGCGACTGCACCGTGTAGGCGTCGGCATCCATCAGCGCGCCATGGACGTTGCCCATCGCAATGCCGTTTTCCTCCGTGTGCTCGGCCGCTTCCAGCTCGTCGAGCTCGGCCTGCAGGCGGCGCAGGGCGACGTCGCCGTCGATCGCGTAGTCGAGGGCGGCGCGGTCGAGCGCCGGCGTCTCCTGCGCAACATAGGCCATGCGCCACTTGGAGGGGAAATCGATCTCGCCCCCGTCGGCATGCAGCTCATTGCGCAGCATGGCGAACAGGCTCGATTTGCCGGCGCCATTCGCACCGATCAGGCCGATCTTGTCGCCGGGGTTCAGGGTCAGGTCGGCGCCTTCGAGCAGCGGCTTGGTGCCGCGCATCAGGCTGACGTTCAGGAAACGGATCATGCGTTGGTTTCTACAATCTCGGTGTGCTGTTGTTAAGCGTTCTGGAGCTGCTCGGCGGTGAGCAGGAATACTGCCTCGTCGCCGGCGCTCGTGGTGAGCCAGGTCAGGCCCAGGTGGCCGAAGGCGGCTTCCGCGTATTCGGCTTCGTTGCCGATTTCGACGACCAGGATGCCTTCGGGGGTGAGGCGTTCGGCGGCGCCGGCGACGATCTGGCGCACCAGGTCCATGCCGTCTTCGCCGCCATGCAGGGCAATTTGCGGCTCGCGCAGGTATTCCGGCGGCAGCGTGGCCATCGAGCGCGCGTTCACGTACGGCGGATTCGTGACGATCAGGTCGTACTTCTTGAATGGCACGTTCTCGTACAGGTCGGAGGCGATCGGATTCACGCGGCCCTCGAGCTTGTAGTCGCGGATGTTACGCTCGGCCACGGCCAGCGCATCCTTCGAGATGTCGACCGCGTCGACCACGGCGTTCTGGAACACGTCGGCCAGCATGATCGCCAGGCAGCCGGAGCCGGTGCACAGTTCGAGCACGTTTTCGACGGCAAACGGGTCCTGCACCCACGGGCTGAAGTAATTCGGGATCAGCTCGGCGATGAAGGAGCGGGGCACCAGCACGCGCTCGTCGACATAGAAGGCGTAAGTGCCGAGCCATGCCTCGTTGGTGAGGTAGGCGGCCGGCACGCGTTCGACCGTGCGGCGCTCGATCACTGCCAGCACTTGCAGCACTTCTTCCGGCAGCAGTTTCGCGTCGAGGAAGGGCTCGAGGCGGTCGAGCGGCAGCTTGAGCGTGTGCAGGACCAGGTAGGCCGCTTCGTCGAAAGCCTCGGCGCTGCCATGGCCGAAGAACAGCTTGGCGGCGTTGAAGCGGGTGACGGCGTAGCGCAGCAGGTCGCGCGGCGTGCTGAAGGTGGTCGTGGTCATGGCGGTTCCTCGCTTGTTCCGTTGGTTGGTCTTGTTGCTATTCGGCCAGCAGGTTTTCCAGCGTCCGGCGGTAGATATTCTTGAGCGGGTCGATGAAGCGCAGCTCGACGTGCTCGTCGATCTTGTGGATGCTGGCGTTTGGTGGGCCGAATTCTATCACCTGGGGGCAGATGCGGGCGATGAAGCGCCCATCCGAGGTGCCGCCCGTGGTCGACAATTCGGTCGCGACACCGGTCTCAAGCAGGATCGCTTCGCGCACCGCCTCCGACAGCGAGCCCTTCGGCGTCAGGAAGGGCAGACCCGACAAGGACCACTGCAGCTCGTAGTCGAGGCCGTGGTGGTCGAGGATGGCGTGCACGCGCGCTTCCAGGCCCTCGGCGGTGCTGGCGGTCGAAAAGCGGAAGTTGAATTCGATCGTCAACTGGCCCGGAATCACATTGGTCGCGCCGGTGCCGGCGTGGATGTTCGACATCTGCCAGCTCGTCGGCGCGTAGTATTCGTTGCCCTCGTCCCATACCTCGCTCGATAACTCGGCCAGCGCCGGTGCCGCCTGGTGGATCGGGTTGCGCGCCAGGTGCGGATAGGCGATGTGGCCCTGGATGCCCTTGATGACGAGGTGGCCCGACAGCGAACCGCGGCGCCCGTTCTTGATCATGTCGCCCAGGATGTGGCTTGATGTCGGCTCGCCGACGAGGCAATAGTCCAGCGTCTCGCCGCGCTCTTCCAGCATGTCGCAGACAATCGCCGTGCCATCGGTGGCCGGGCCTTCCTCGTCGCTCGTGATCAGGAAGGCGATCGAGCCCTTGTGACCGGGGTGGGCCGCGATAAATTCGTCGCAGGCGACGACCATCGCCGCGATCGAGGTCTTCATGTCGGCGGCGCCCCGGCCGTACAGCTTGCCGTCACGCACGGTCGGCGCGAAGGGCTCGGACGTCCACTGGTGCACCGGGCCGGTCGGCACCACGTCGGTGTGGCCGGCGAAGACGAACACCGGCGACTCGCTGCCCTTGCGCGCCCACAGGTTGGTGACGCCCTTCGATTCGATGCTCTCGCAGCGGAAACCCAGCGGCGCCAGCAACTCGACCAGGCGCTGCTGGCAACCCTTGTCGTTCGGCGTGATCGAGTCGAGCGCGATGAGTTCGGCGGACAGGTCCTGGGTGCGCGAGTGCCTGATCATGCGGCGCTCCCGAACTTGCTGGTGTAGGCATCTGGCGAGAAGCCGACCGACAACGGACCTGACCCTTCCAGCACCGGACGCTTGATGACGGAGGTGTTTTCCAGCATCAGTTCGAGCGCTGAAGCCTTATCGACAATCGCCGCCTTGCGCTCGTCCGATAAATTGCGCCAGGTCGTGCCCTTGCGGTTGACCAGGGTTTCCCAGTCGAGCTGCTCCAGCCAGCGCGCCGCCGTCTCGCGCTCCAGCCCCTGCTTCTTGAAATCATGGAAGGTGAAGTCGTGGCCGTGTTCGGCCAGCCAGGTGCGGGCTTTTTTGACGGTGTCGCAGTTGGGGATACCGTAGAGGGTCTTGGTCATGGGCGTGGATAATGCAAGGCAACGAAAGTTGCAGTGGGTGCGGGAATTTTGGGAGCCGCGAGGATAGCATACGTGCATGAGGCCGCGCGCTGTCGCACATCTTCCCCGAACCCTGCGGCATGGCGGCGGTCCTGGTGACAAGGGCCGTGCGGCAGCCGCCAGCCGACACGGAGAACGCCATGAAAACTGTCACCTGCGTTTCGGGCCGCTGCCGTTTACCACCGAGGTCACGGTCGAGCGCGCGGGGGCATCACGTGTTCAGGGTGAACTCGGTAAATGAGGTTTCCGGCTCGGCCGGCTTGTTGGCGTCGTCTTCCGCGCCTTTTGCGGGCCCGTTGTTGAGCAGCCAGAGCAGGTTGGTCGCCGAATCCGCATTCGCCAGCGCTTCTTCCTGCGTCACCAGCCCCGCCTGCACCATCTGCAGCAGGGCATACTCGAAGGACTGCGAGCCCGGCGACAGGCTCTTGTCCATCGCTTCCTTGATTCCGGAAAGTTCGCCTTTTTCGATCAGGTCGGCGATATAGCGGGTATTGAGCATGATCTCGACCGCCGGCTGGCGCATGCCGCCGGCCGCTGCCCGCACCAGGCGCTGGGAGATGATGGCGCGGGTGGCCGATGCCAGGTCCTGCAGCAGGGCGGGGCGGTTCTCGACCGGGTAGAAGCCGATGATGCGGTTCAGGGCGTTGTAGCTGTTGTTCGCGTGCAGGGTCGCGACCACGAGGTGGCCGGATTGAGCGTAAGCGAGTGCCGCGCCCATGGTGGCCTGGTCGCGGATTTCGCCGATCAGGATCACGTCCGGCGCCTGGCGCAGCGAATTGCGCAGGGCCTGGTGGAAGTCGAGCGCGTCGCTGCCGATCTCGCGCTGGTTGACGATCGATTTCTTGTTTTTGAACAGGTATTCGATCGGGTCTTCCAGCGTCAGGACGTGGCCGGTGCGGTGTTCGTTGCGGTAGTCGAGCATCGAGGCGATGGTGGTCGACTTGCCCGAGCCGGTGGCGCCGACGACCAGCAGCAGGCCGCGCTTTTCCATGATGAGTTCGGAAAGCACGGGCGGCAGGCCGAGTTCGCCCAGCGGCGGGATGGTCGCGGGCACGAAGCGGAACACGGCCGAGATGCTGCCGCGCTGGCGGAAGGCCGACAGGCGGAAACGGCCGAGGTTCGGCACCGAGATGCCCATGTTCAGCTCGTTTTCGCGTTCCAGTTCCTCCAGTTGCTCGGGCGTGGTCACTTCGGCCAGCAGCGAGGCGATGTTGTCCGGGTCGAGCCGATGCTGGTTGATCGGGATGAGGTTCCCGTTGATCTTGATGTGGACGGGAGAATTGACCGCGAAGAACATGTCCGACGCGTTTTTTTCTTTCATTAGCTGGAACAGGCGGTCCATGGCCATGAGGCGGTGTCTCCCGAGTGGTGCTTTTAATGGTACGGCGGTTCGTGCGTCAGTTGAACGCGTGAGCGGCAGAGCCGCCCACCCTACGGGGTTGCTTCTTGCGCCGAAGGTTGATCAGGGACGTAGGGTGGGCAAGTTCCTTGCCCACGCCTTCAACCAGCCGTCGCTCAGCCGATAAACGTTCTTAGATGCCGCGCAGCAGTTCGTTGATGCCCGTCTTCGCGCGCGTCTTCGCATCGACCTGCTTCACGATCACGGCGCAGTACAGGCTGTACTTGCCGTCCGGCGAGGGCAGGCTGCCCGACACCACGACCGAACCGGCCGGCACGCGGCCGTAGCTCACTTCGCCGGTTTCGCGGTTGTAGATCTTGGTCGACTGGCCGATGTACACGCCCATCGAGATCACCGAGTTTTCTTCGACGATCACGCCTTCGACGATTTCCGAGCGTGCGCCGATGAAGCAGTTGTCTTCGATGATGGTCGGATTGGCCTGCATCGGTTCCAGCACGCCGCCGATGCCGACGCCGCCCGACAGGTGCACGTTCTTGCCGATCTGCGCGCAGGAGCCGACCGTGGCCCAGGTGTCGACCATCGCGCCTTCATCGACATAGGCGCCGATGTTCACGTACGAGGGCATCAGGACCACGTTCTTGCCGATGAAGGAACCGCGGCGGGCGACCGCCGGCGGCACGACGCGGAAACCGCCTTTCGCGAAGTCTTCGGCGGTGTAGTCGACGAACTTGGTGGGAACCTTGTCGTAGAACTGCATGCCTCCCCCTTCGACCGGCACGTTGTTCTCGAGGCGGAACGACAGCAGCACGGCCTTCTTGATCCACTGGTTCACAAGCCACTCGGTACCCGTCTTCTGCGCCACGCGCAGGGTGCCGGCATCCAGCCCTGCAATCACGTGGGCGACGGCGTCGCGTACTTCCGCGCTGGCGTTCGATGGGCTGATTTCGGCGCGCTGTTCCCAGGCGGTGTCGATGATGTTCTGGAGCTGTTGGGTCATGATAGTGATCTCGGTTTCAGGATTCGGCACGCAGGGACTGGCAGAACTGGACGATGCGATTGGCTGCTTCCAGCCCTTCGTCGACGCCCGCCACCAGCGCCATGCGGATACGGTTGCGGCCCGGATTGGTCCCGTGCGCGTCGCGCGCGAGGTAGGAGCCGGGCAAAACCGTCACATTATATTCGGCGTACAGGCGGCGTGCGAAGTCGGTATCCGACAGGCCGGTCTTGCGCACGTCGGCCCACAGGTAAAAGCCGGCGTCGGGCAGCTCCACATCCATCACTTCGCGCAGGATCGGCGTGATGAGGTTGAACTTTTCGCGGTACAGCGTGCGGTTGTCGTGGACGTGGGTCTCGTCGCCCCAGGCCGCGATCGAGGCCGCCTGCACGGTCGGCGACATGGCGCCGCCGGAGTAGGTGCGGTACAGCAGGAATTTCTTCAACACTTGCGGGTCGCCGGCCACGAAACCCGAGCGCATGCCCGGCACGTTCGAGCGCTTCGACAGGCTCGAGAAGACGACCAGGTTGGCATACGGCCGGTTGTCGCTGCCACTGCCGCCGCTGCGGCCGAGCTGGTGCGCCGCCTCGAGCGCGCCGAGTGGCGGCATCGAGGTCGTGTAGATCTCGGAATAGCACTCGTCGGCGGCGATCACGAAGTCGTGGCGGTCGGCCAGCGCGAACAGCTCGCGCCAGTCGTCCAGGTCCAGCACGGCGCCGGTCGGATTGCCCGGCGAGCAGACGTAGAGCAGCTGCACGCGCTCCCAGACCTCGATCGGCACCGCGCTGTAATCGCAGGCGAAGTTGCGCGCCGGGTCGGAGTTCACGAAATAGGGCGTGGCGCCGGCCAGGTAGGCCGCGCCTTCGTAGATCTGGTAGAACGGGTTCGGGCACATCACCAGCGCATCCGGGCGGCTGGCGTCGCTGGCGTCGATTACGCAATGGGCGATCGCGAACAGCGCTTCGCGCGAGCCGTTCACCGGCAGCACCATCGTCGCCGGATCAATCGCCGGTACACCGTACCTGCGCTCGAGCCAGCCGGCGATCGCCGCGCGCAGCGGTTCGCCGCCGACGGTGCTGGGGTAGTTCGACAGGCCGGCCACGGCGTGCATCAGGGCTTTCTCGATGAACGGGGGCGTCGGGTGTTTCGGTTCGCCGATGCCGAGGCTGATCGGGGCGAGTTCCGGGTTCGGTGTGACGCCGGCGAACAGTTCGCGCAGCTTTTCGAACGGGTAGGGATGGAGTTTTTCTAGGTGTGGGTTCACGACGGTACCAGGAAGAGCAGTGCGAAAAGAACCATTATAGCGCCGATAAAAGCAGTTGCCGGAACGCTGAGCGCGCGTGGACGGGTGCCGCAAGGTGCGGAGGAAGGTTTCGGTCGAGGTAAGGATGAAGGCAAGGATGAGTAAGCGTGCAGCGACCAGGTATCATGGGCGGCCTGTGACAGCCTGCCGCCACAAGAAACCCGGAACCCAGGATTGATGAAGCCTGAACCAACCATCCTCGCCATCGACAACGGCACCCGGAGCGTGCGCGCCTTGCTGTTCGACCTGCGCGGGAACATCGGCCAGCGCCGCACGGAGTGCGTGCCGCCGATCGGCCCCTTCTTGCGGTCCGCATGTCGAGGTGACGCCCTTCGTGCCGCCATACCCGGCGGCGATTCCCCATGCGTACAGCACCCATGGCTGCGTTGCATTCGTCTCGCCGTACTAGCGTACCGTCTTCGCCGATGTCGCCTCGCCCTCAGGGCCTCGCCCTGACGGTTTTGTCCGGCGCTCCAAGGGCTTTATGGCTGCAGCGCAGCCTGGATGAGCTCGAGCGTGGCGCCCGTCTGCACGGCGCGCATGCCGTTGCGGCCGGCTTCCTTGGCGGCGTACATGGCGCGGTCGGCCGAGACGAAGAATTCCTTGATGTCGTCGAGCTGGGTCGGGACGATGGTCGAGATGCCCAGGCTCGCGGTGAGCCAGGGCGAGGTGGTCGAGCGCGGGTTCGGGATGTTCAGCGATTCGATGTGGGCGCGGACCGCCTCGCCGATCGCACAGGCCGCGTCATGCCCGGTTTCGCCGAACAGCAGCACGAACTCCTCGCCGCCGAAGCGCGCGGCCAGGTCGGTGGCGCGCAGCGCGTGCGATTGCAGCGCCATCGCCACCTGCTGCAGGCAGGCGTCGCCGGCGACGTGGCCGAGGCTGTCGTTGTAACCCTTGAAGTGGTCGACATCGAGCACGATCAGGGACAGCGGCTGGCTCGAACGGATCGCGCGCTGCCATTCGTTTTCCAGGAAGGCGTCGAAATGGCGCCGGTTGGCGATCTTGGTCAGCGGGTCGATCAGGGCCGCGCGCTGCAGCGCGTTTTCCGACTGCTTGTGGTGCGTGATGTCGTGCAGCAGGGCGATGAACATCGGCTGCTCGGTCCCCATCGGCGTCAGCGTGAGGTCCATTGCGCGCAGGATGCCGTCGCGCTGGCGGATCAGCACTTCGCGCGCGCCGCGCCAGGCTGGCGTCGCCGGGCCGGCGCCGGGGCCGAAATATGCCAGGTATTCCTGGGCAACCGAGGGCGCCAGCAGGTCGTGGATCGAACGGCCGGCCAGTTCCCCTTGCGCGTAGCCGAGGTAGCGGTCGCAGGCCGGGTTGGCGTACTGGATGCGCCCGTTCGCTTCGATCATCATCAGCCCTTCGTCCATGCTGTTGACGATCAGGCGCAGGCGCTCGTTCTGCTGCTGTTGCGACAGGGCGCTGCGGTGGAACTGCAGCTGGACCCGCACCCGCGCGCACACTTCGGCCAGGCGCAGGGGCTTGGCGATGTAGTCGGCCGCGCCGATGTCGAATCCGGCGACGATGTCGTCGGTCGCGGTGCGGGCACTCATGAAGATGACGGGGATGTTGCTGGTCGCCGGGTGCGCCTTCAGGCGGCGGCACACCTCCATGCCGTCCATGCCGGGCAGGACGATGTCGAGCAGGATCAGGTCGGGCAGGGCGCGCCGGGCGATTTCGAGCGCGCGTTCGCCCGTGTTGGCGACGAAGGTCTGGTAGCCCTGCTCCAGCATCATCGAGCGCAGCGCGCCCAGGTGCGCGGGAGCGTCGTCGACGATCAGGACGGCGGCCTGGCGCGTGGCAGCAAGTGCGGGGGCTAGAGTGGACATCGCGGTGGCGTCGCAGGAAGGGTTGATTTCGTCCAAAATCATAACCCGATGTCGACACCCGCGGTAACTTTTGTTGCCAGAGAGCTAGTATTTACTGTTGCAGCGCCGCAACCGCAAGGCAGGCGGCAGCGGTAACTGCCGGTATTTCCGTGTGGCAAGAACTGTAATTATCCAGCGTGCATGAAAGACAGCGCCGGGCGCACTCGCGGTGGGCGCGCCCGGTCGTACAGCGGGACAGCTTCTTACAGTTGGGCGGCGATCAGCTTGCCCAGGATGGCGATGCCCTCGCGGATGCGCTCGGGCGGCACCGTCACGAAGGAGAGGCGCAGCGTGTTCGTTTCCGGGTCGTTGGCGTAGAAGGGCGCGCCCGGCACGAAGGCGACGCGCGCGGCAATCGCCTGGTCGAGCAGTTTCATGGCGTCGATCGACTTGGGCAGCGTCACCCAGATGAACATGCCGCCTTCGGGCCTGGTCCAGCTGACGCTCGGCGGGAAGTGCTCGGCCATCGCATCGAGCATCGCCTGGCACTGGTTGCCGTAGAGCGTGCGGATGGTCGGGATGTGCTCGTCGAGGAAGCCGTTCTTGACCACTTCGTAGACGACCATCTGCGTGAGCTGGGCGGTGTGCAGGTCGGCCGCCTGCTTGGCCAGTTCCAGGCGCCGTACCAGCGGCAGCGGCGCGCACACGTAGCCGAGGCGGATGCCGGGCGTGAGCACTTTCGAGAACGACCCCATGTAGATGACGCCCTCCGGGTTCATCGCCACCATCTTCGGCATGGGCTCGCCCCGGTAGGACAGTGCACCGTAGGGATCGTCCTCGATCAGCGGCAGGCCGAGCCTGGCGCAGGTGTCGACCAGTTCGCGGCGGCGCGCGATCGACAGCGAACGGCCGGTCGGGTTCTGGAAGTTCGGCAGCGAGTACAAGAGGCGCGCGCCTTCGGCCACGCGCGCGATCGAGGACGGCACCAGGCCGTCGTCGTCGGTGGCGACCGAGGCGAATTGCGGACGATAGACCGAGAACGCCTGCAGCGCGCCCAGGTAGCTCGGGGTTTCGACCAGCACGCGGCTGCCTTCGTCGATCAGGACCTTGCCGATCAGGTCGAGCGCCTGCTGCGAACCCGACACCATCAGGATCTGCTCGGGCAGGATTGTCGTGCCCTCGGTCGACAGCGAATCCGCGATCCATTCGCGCAGCGGGGCGTAGCCATCGGTCGGGCCGTACTGCAGCGCGACTTTTCCTGTTTCCGACAACACTTTGTCGTAGGCGGCTTTCATGCGCTCGATCGGGAAGGTCGCGGGCGAGGGCAGGCCGCCGGCGAACGAGATGATCTCGGGACGCTGGGTGATCTTCAGGATTTCGCGGATGAACGAGCTTTGCAGCTGCTGCGCACGCTCCGAAAAACGCCATTCGATCGGGTGTGGATTGTCAATTT
>JAQGLR010000107.1 GCA_028292765.1 Massilia sp.
CGCGGCGAAAAGGGCCTGATCGGCCACACCCAGCCGCGCCGGATCGCCGCGTCCTCGACCGCCAAGCGCATCGCCTTCGAGATCGGCACCCCGCTGGGCGAACACGTCGGCTTCAAGGTGCGCTTCAACGATACGCTGCAGCCGGGCGCCTCGATCAAGCTGATGACCGACGGTATCCTGCTGGCCGAGACCCAGACCGATCCGCTCCTGAAGGCCTACGACACGATCATCATCGACGAGGCGCACGAACGCAGCCTGAACATCGACTTCCTGCTCGGCTACCTGAAGCAGCTGCTGCCGCGCCGTCCCGACCTGAAGGTCATCATCACCTCGGCGACCATCGACGCCGAACGCTTCGCGCGCCACTTCGCGCAGGAAGGCAAGAAGCCGGTTCCCGTGATCGAAGTCTCGGGCCGCCTGTACAAGGTCGAGGTGCGCTACCGTCCCGTGGACCGCGACCCGGTCATGGCCGGCGGCGGCGACAAGCCCATGCCGAAGGGACAAAATGCAGCCCAGCAGGCGCGCGAAAAACGCGACCTGATGGACGCCGTGGTCGATGGCGTGGACGAGTTGTGCCGCCTCGGCCAGGGCGACGTGCTCGTGTTCCTGCCGGGCGAGCGCGAAATCCGCGATTGCGCCGAAGCGCTGCGCAAGCACCACCCGCCGCATGTCGAGATCCTGCCGCTGTTCGCGCGCCTCTCGGTCGAAGAGCAGGACCGGGTGTTCCGCACCACGAATGCGCGCCGCATCGTGCTGTCCACCAACGTGGCCGAGACTTCGCTGACCGTGCCGGGTATCCGCTACGTGGTCGATGCGGGCCTGGCGCGTATCAAACGCTACAGCTTCCGCAACAAGGTCGAGCAGTTGCAGGTCGAGCCGATCGCGCAGTCGGCGGCGAACCAGCGCGCCGGCCGCTGCGGCCGCGTGGCCGACGGCGTCTGCATCCGCCTGTACGAGGAAGAAGACTTCCTGCAGCGTCCGAAGTTCACCGAACCGGAAATCCTGCGCTCGTCGCTGGCGGCCGTCATCCTGCGCATGAAGTCGCTGCACCTGACGGACGTGGAAACCTTCCCCTTCATCGAGCCGCCCCAGGGCCGCGCCATCGCCGACGGCTACCAGCTGCTGCAGGAAGTGGGCGCCGTCGACGACACCAACGAACTCACGCCGCTGGGCCGCAAGCTGGCGCGCTTGCCGCTCGACCCGCGCGTGGGCCGCATGATCCTCGCCTCGCTCGACAACGATTGCCTGTCCGAGATGCTGGTCATCGCCGCGGCGCTGTCGGTGCAGGACCCGCGCGACCGGCCGATGGAATACCAGCAGCAGGCCGACGAGAAGCACAAGAAGTTCGCCGACGAGAAGTCCGAATTCCTCAGCTTCCTCAAAATCTGGCACTGGTTCGAGGACGCGATCGCGCACAAGAAGACCAACCGCCTGTTGCAGGAAAACTGCCGCGCCAACTTCCTGTCGCAGGTGCGCCTGCGCGAGTGGCGCGACGTCCATTCCCAACTGCTGACGATCGTGCGCGAGCAGGGCTGGCGCCTCAACGAAGCGCCTGCCACCTACGACCAGCTGCACATGGCGCTGCTGACTGGCCTCTTGGGGAATATCGGCTTCAAGGCCGAGGACGAGCCGGGCGCCGGCTACCTCGGTGCGCGCGGCATCAAGTTCCACGTCTGGCCGGGTTCGTCGCTGACGAAAAAACCCGGCAAGTGGATCATGGCGGCGGAACTCGTCGAAACCACGCGCCTGTATGCGCGCTGCATCGCCCAGATCCAGCCCGAATGGGTGGAGAAGGTCGGGGCGCACCTGCTCAGGAAATCATGGGGCGAGCCGCGCTGGGAAAAAAAACCGGCGCAGGTGTCGGCGCTCGAGCGCGCGACCCTGTACGGCATCGTCGTCTACAGCGGCCGCCGCATCAACCACGCGCTGCACAACCCCTACGAGGCGCGCGAGATCTTCATCCGCGACGCGCTGGTCGCCGGCGACTACGAGACGCGCTCGCCGTTCTATGCCCACAACCACAAGCTGGTGAAGGAAATCGAGAACCTCGAGCACAAGTCGCGCCGCCAGGACGTGCTGGTGGACGACCAGCTGATCGCCGCGTTCTACGACGCCGAGATCCCGAAAGACGTCGTCAACGGCGCCGGCTTCGAGAAGTGGTACAAGGACGCCTCGCGCGACAACCCGAAGCTGCTGTTCCTGAACCGCGAAGAGTTGATGCGGCACGAGGCGGCCGGCGTCACGACCGAGCTGTTCCCGAAGGTGATGAACGTCACCGGCATCGAGATGGGTCTTTCCTACCACTTCGAGCCGGGCAGCCTGCGCGACGGCGTGACCCTCGCCGTGCCGCTGTTCGCGCTGAACCAGATTCCGCTCGAGCGTGCGGCCTGGCTGGTGCCGGGCATGCTGAAGGAGAAAGTGCACCTGCTGCTGAAATCCCTGCCGCAAAAACTGCGCCGCCACTGCGTGCCGATCCCGGATTACGCGGCGCGCTTCGTCGACCGCATCAACGCGGCCGGGGTGTTCGGGCGGGGCGACCTGATCGACGTGCTGATTGCCGACGTGCGCGCCGAGACGGGCGTGAATGTGCTCACCGGCGACTTCAAGATCGAGACGCTGCCGGCGCACCTGTTCATGAATTTCAAGGTCATCGACGAGCATGGCCGCCAGCTCGACATGGGCCGCAACCTGTCGACCCTGCAGGCCGAACTGGGCGGGCAGGCGCGCCAGAGCTTCCAGAAGCTGGCCGAGGCGGCGCCGGCGGCGGTGGCTGCCGCCCAGCCGGTTGCGGCGGCGAAGGGGCCGGTGAGCGCTTCCGGCGTCCCCGGCAAGGCGAAGGGCCATGCGCCGGCGCCGGCGGCCGCCGCGCCGGCGGCCGGCCAGCATACGAACCTCACCAGCTGGACCTTCGGCGTGCTGCCGGAACTGCTCGAGATCAACCAGGGCAAGCTGACCCTGATCGGCTTCCCGGCACTGGTCGACAAGGGCACGCATTGCGACCTGGAGGTGTTCGACGACCCGAACGTGGCGGCGCGCACCCACCGCGTCGGCCTGCGCCGCCTGTTCGCGCTGCAGTTGAAGGACCAGCTGAAGTTCGCCGAGAAGAATATCCCCGGCTTGCAGCAGATGGGCATGCAGTTCATGACGGTCGGCTCGCAGGAAGAGCTGCGCGACCAGATCATCCAGAAGGCGATCGACATCGCCTGCCTGCAGGACCCGCTCCCAAGCGACGCCGTGTCCTTCAACAAGCGCAAGGACGAGGGCAAGGGGCGCATCGGCCTCCTGATCAACGAGATCGCGCGCCTGGTGGGCTCGATCCTGGCCGAGTTCCACGGCATGCCGAAGCGCCTGAACGGGCTGGCGCAAGCCGTGGCGGCCGACATGACGGCCCAGCTCCAGGGCCTGGTGCACAAGCGCTTCGTGGCCGACAACGAGTACAGCCAGCTCGCGCACTTCCCGCGCTACCTGAAGGCCATGAACATCCGCCTGGAAAAGCTGCGCGGCAACCCGTCGCGCGACGCCCAGCTGATGGCGGAGTGGCAGAACGCCGCCAGCCAGTTCCAGCGCATCTCCAGGCAGCCGGGCAAGGGCAACGACCCGCGCATGACGGAATTCCGCTGGATGCTGGAAGAGCTGCGCGTGTCGCTGTTCGCGCAGGAGCTGCGCACGCCGATGCCGGTCTCGGCCAAGCGCCTGCAGAAGGTGTGGGAGTCGATGATTCGTTGATGGGCCGGGTGGACGGTTTTGCCGTCCACCCTGTGCTCCTCAGCCGATATTGCTGCCCCGAATCCTGCTGATA
>JAQGLR010000115.1 GCA_028292765.1 Massilia sp.
CCGAACGTGCCCGCATGCGCCCCGGCACGGTCGTGGTCGGCATGCTGAATCCTTTTGACAGCGACAACATCGCCGCCATGGCGGGCAGCCGCCTGAGCGCCTTTGCGCTGGAAGCGGCGCCGCGCATCACGCGCGCCCAGTCGCTGGACGTGCTGTCCTCGCAGGCGAACATCGCCGGCTACAAGGCCGTGATGCTCGCCGCGAACACCTACCAGCGCTTCATGCCGATGCTGATGACCGCCGCCGGCACGGTGAAAGCCGCGCGCGTGCTGATCATGGGCGTCGGCGTGGCCGGCCTGCAGGCGATCGCCACCGCCAAGCGCCTGGGCGCCGTGATCGAAGCCTCCGACGTCCGTCCCCCGGTCAAGGAACAGGTCGAGTCGCTCGGCGCCAAATTCATCGACGTGCCTTTTCTTACCGACGAAGAACGCGAGATCGCCCAAGGCGTCGGCGGCTACGCGCGCCAGATGCCGGCCGACTGGATGCGCCGCCAGGGCGAACTGGTGCACGAGCGCGCAAAACTGGCCGACATCATCATCACCACCGCCCTGATTCCCGGACGCGCGGCCCCGACCCTGATTCGCGAGGAAACCGTGCGCGCCATGAAGCCGGGCTCGGTGATCGTCGACATGGCGATCGAGCAGGGCGGCAACTGCCCGCTCACCGAGCTGGGCAAGACAGTCGTCAAGCATGGCGTGACCCTGATCGGCGAACCCAACCTGGCCTCGCTGGTGGCGGCCGACGCCTCAGCCCTGTACGCGCGCAACGTGCTCGACTTCCTGAAGCTCGTATTCGACAAGGACGACAAGTTCTTCATCGACCGCGAAGACGAGATCGTGCGCGCCACGCTGCTTTGCCATGATGGCGAGGTACTGCGTGGCGAACCACTGCGCAAATAACAAGGAGACCGGCATGGAAATCAGCCACACCATCATCAACCTCATCATCTTCGTGCTGGCGATCTACGTCGGCTACCACGTCGTCTGGACCGTCACGCCGGCCCTGCACACGCCGCTGATGGCGGTGACCAACGCCATCTCCGCCATCATCATCGTCGGCGCCATGCTGGCCGCCGGCCTGACCGAAGGCGCGCTCGGCCAGACCATGGGCACGCTCGCCGTGGCGCTGGCCGCCGTCAACGTGTTCGGCGGCTTCCTCGTCACCCAGCGCATGCTGGAGATGTTCAAGAAGAAGGAACCGAAAGCGGCTGCGAAAAAGGAGGGCGCATGAACTACATCAGCATGAATGTGGTGACGCTGCTTTACCTGGTGGCCTCGGTCTGCTTCATCCAGGCTTTAAAGGGGCTGTCGTCGCCGTCGACGGCGCGCCTGGGCAATACCTTCGGCATGGCCGGCATGGCGATCGCGGTGGCGACCACGATTGCCCTGATTTTTAAAATGCAGGCCGAGTTTGCCGATGCCGATCGAAGCGGCGGCGGCATGGGCTTTCCGCTGGTGCTCCTCGGTGTGATCGTGGGCGGCGCCATCGGCGCCTATGCCGCGAAAAAAGTCGAGATGACCAAGATGCCGGAACTGGTGGCGGCGATGCACTCGCTGATCGGCCTGGCGGCCGTCTGCATCGCGGTGGCCGCCGTGTCCGAGCCCTGGGCCTTCAATATCGCCGAGCGCGGCGGCGCGCTGCCGTTCGGGAACCGGCTCGAACTCTTCATCGGCACCTTCGTCGGTGCGGTGACCTTCTCCGGTTCGGTGATCGCCTTCGGCAAGCTGTCGGGCAAATACAAATTCCGCCTGTTCCAGGGCGCGCCGGTGCGCTTTGGCGGCCAGCACATCCTGAACCTCATCATTGCGATCGCCATCATCGCGCTCGGCCTCGTGTTCTGCTTCTCCGACGCGGTGGAGCCGGCCTGGACGCCGTTCGCCATCATGACCGCGCTGTCGTTCGTGCTGGGCGTGCTGATCATCATCCCGATCGGCGGCGCCGACATGCCGGTAGTGGTGTCGATGCTCAACTCGTACTCGGGCTGGGCGGCGGCCGGCATCGGCTTCTCGCTGAATAACTCGATGCTGATCATCGCCGGCTCGCTGGTGGGCTCGTCGGGCGCGATCCTCTCGTACATCATGTGCAAGGCGATGAACCGCTCGTTCTTCAACGTGATCCTGGGCGGCTTCGGCGGCGAAGCCGTGGCCGCCGCAAGTGGCGCCCAGGAGCAGCGCCCCGTGAAATCCGGTTCGGCCGAGGACGCGGCCTTCATCCTGCAAAACGCCGAGTCGGTGATCATCGTGCCGGGCTACGGCCTGGCGGTGGCGCGCGCCCAGCACTCGGTGAAGGAACTGGTCGACAAGCTGACCGCACATGGGGTCAACGTGCGCTACGCGATCCACCCGGTGGCAGGGCGCATGCCGGGACACATGAACGTGCTGCTGGCCGAGGCCGAGGTGCCGTACGACCAGGTGGTCGAGATGGAAGACATCAACGGCGAATTCGGCCAGACCGACGTGGTGCTGGTGCTGGGCGCGAACGACGTCGTGAAACCGGCCGCAAAAGACCCGAAGTCGGCGATCGCCGGCATGCCGATCCTCGAGGCCTACCGGGCCAAGAGCATCATCGTCAACAAGCGCTCGATGGCCTCGGGCTATGCGGGCCTGGACAACGACCTGTTCTACATGCCGAACACGATGATGGTGTTCGGGGACGCGAAGAAGGTGATCGAGTCGATGGTGAAGGCGGTGGAATAACGCAGGGTGGACGGCTTCGCCGTCCACCTGCAAAACCTCACCCCTGCCGATGCGGCAGCAACGCCGAGCCGCCGCGCCGTCCGTACATCATCAATTCCGCCAGCAGCGTGCGCGCCGGCTTGACGGCGTCGAGCGTCGCCAGCCCGAGCCCGAGCAGCGACTGCAGCGGTCCGCTGCCGACAAACGCCCTGGCCATCGCATCGGTCAGGGCGATCGTCGCTTGCCGGTCCTGCGCCCGTTCGTCGATGAAGCGCCCGATCGCTTCCGGCCCGGCGCAGCGCGCCAGCAGGCGCGCCAGCACGGCCGCGTCGCGCAGGCCGAGGTTCAATCCCTGCCCGGCGACCGGATGCAGCGTCTGCGCCGCGTTGCCGATGGCGACCGTGCGGGTGGTGGCGCGCGGTTCGGCGTTCAGCCCGAGCGGGTAGGCGAAGCGCGTCGACACTTTGGTGAAGCGCCCCAGGCGCGCGCCGAAAGCGTCGCCCAGCTCGGCCAGGAAGCGTTCTTCGTCCATCGCCTGCAGCAGCGCGGCGCGCTCGGGCCGCACGCACCAGACCAGCGCATAGCCGTGCCCGTCGGCGCCATCCTGCGGCAGCAGCGCCAGCGGTCCTTCGTCGGTGAAGCGCTCGAACGCGCGGTGCGGGATCGGGTTGCTGGCCGTGACGCGCGCGATCACGGCGCTCTGGCCGTAGTCGCGCGTGTGCGCCTTGTCTTCCTGCGCACCAAACACGCCGCCCTCGGCGCCGACCACGACCTGCGCCGTCAGCCGGCGGCCGTCGTCGAGCGCCAGCGTCACGTGCTCGCCAGATTCGTCCAGCGTGGCCACGCGCGCCGGCCGGATCACCTCGATCCCGGCGCGCTCCACGGTGCGCGACAGCGCATCGACCACGTCGCCGTAGCGCGTGACGTAGCCCAGCGCATCGAGCTTGTGCTCGTCGCGGTCCATCAGGCTGCGCCCGAGGTGGCCGCGGCGCGAGACGTGGATCGTGTGGATCGGCGTGGCGGCGAGGGGCCATGCATTGATTTCTTCCAGCAGCTGGCGGCTGCCCCAGGCCAGCGCGATAGAGCGCGGGTCGGAAATCGCCTGGCCGAGCGCGCGCGCGTCGATCAGCGCGATGCGTTTGCCCTCCAGGCCGCGCCGCGCCAATAAGGCGGCCAGCGCCAGGCCCACCGGTCCGGCGCCGCAGATCGCGACGTCGATATTGTCCTCGTGTTGTTCCATATTCACCCTCTCATCAGCGCTTCGATCTCGGCCACGGTCTTCGGCGCGGCATCGGACAGCACGCGCGCGCCGCATTGGCTGGATGCGCCGACGATGACGTCGTCCTCGATCCGGATGCCGATGTTCCAGAAGCGTTCCGGCACGCCGGGCGCCGGGCGCACGTAGATGCCCGGTTCGACCGTCAGCGCCATCCCCGGCAGCAGCAGGCGCGAGGGCTTGCCCTCGAGCGCCAGGTCGCGATAACTGCCGGTGTCGTGCACGTCCAGCCCCAGCCAGTGGCCGGTGCCGTGCATGTAGAACTGGGCGTAGGCGCGCTCGGCGAGCACGTTGTCCACGCTGCCGTATTTTGCTGCATCGAGCAGGCCGTGTTCGAGCATGCCCGCGGACAGTACCCGCAGCGCTGCCTCGTGCACGTCGCTGTAGGGCCGGCCCGGCTTGATTGCTTCGAGCGCCGCCGCCTGTGCACCGAGCACCAGTTCGTACAGGGTTTTCTGCGCTTCGGAAAAGCGCCCGTTCACGGGGAAGGTGCGCGTGATGTCGGCGGCGTAGCTGTCGAATTCGCAGCCGGCGTCGATCAGGACCAGGTCGCCGTCCCTGGTTCGGGCGTTGTTGGCGCTGTAGTGCAGGACGCAGGCGTTCGCACCACTCGCCACAATCGGCGTATAGGCCGGGAACTGGGCGCCATTCCTGCGGAATTCGTAGAGCAGTTCGGCTTCGAGCTCGTATTCGAACATGCCGGGTCTGGCTGCGCGCATGGCCCGCGCGTGGGCCTGGCCGGAGATGGTTGCCGCGCGCTGCATCAGCGCCTGTTCCGGGTCGTCCTTCAGCAGGCGCATCTCGTCGAGGAGAACCAGCAGGTGCTGCGTGCGCGAAGGGGCGCTGACGCCGCTGCGCGCCTTGGCGCGCACGGCTTTCAGCCAGCCGCCGACCCGGGTGTCGAGCGCGGTATCGTGGGCCATGGCGTAGTACAGGCTCGGCGCGTCGGCCAGCAGGCAGGCCATCTGCGCGTCGAGTTCGGACACGGGATACGCCTCGTCGAAGCCGAAGCTGTCGCGGGCCGCGACCGGGCCATGGCGGAAACCGTCCCAGATCTCGCGATCGACATCCTTCTCGCGGCAGAACAGGATCGAACGGGAAGGCGCGCCAGCGCGCGCGGCGATCAACACCAGCGCGCTTTCGGGCTCGGTGAAACCGGTCAGGTAATAGAAATAGCTGTCGTGCCGGTAGGGGTAGTCGCTGTCGCTGTTGCGCGCCACCTCGGGCGCCGTGAACAGCACCGCCACCGCGCCCGGCTCGATGGCCGCTGCCAGGCGTGCACGGCGGGCGGCGTACGGGTTCACGCGCCGGCCCGCTTGGCCCTGGCCGGCGGTGCGTTCAGTTCTTCCAGCTGTTCGACCGTGCCGACATTCACCCAGGGGCCATGGTAGACCTCGCCGCCGACGCGCCTTTGCTCGATGAACTTGCGCATCAGGGGGCCGAACTTGAGGAAGTCGCCGGCCTTGACGCCGTCGAACATCTCCGGGCGGTAGACGCCGATGCCGGCGAAGTTCCATTTCGGATCGCCCTCGTTGGCCAGCGTGTACATGTCCAGGCCGAAGTCGCCCTTCGGGTTGTGCCACGGGTTCGGCGTCAGGTACAGCCAGGCGATGTCGCGTTGGTCGGCCGCGAGCGGCTGGCCCCGCATGTCCCTGTCCGGCAGGGCTTCGAGGGCCTGCGCGAAATCGAAATAGGGCGCGTAGATGTCGCCCGACACCGCCAGGAAGGGTTCGTCCCCCAGCAGGTGCAGCGCGTTGGCGATGCCGCCTGCCGTTTCCAGCGGGGTCGGCTCGTGCGAATACACGATGCGCGCGCCAAACCGGCTGCCGTCGCCCAGCTCTTCCTCGATCATGTGGCCGAGGTGCGAGTGGTTGATGACGATCTCAGTGAGGCCCGCGCGCACCAGGTTGACCACATGCCAGGTGATGAGCGGACGGCCGCGCACCTTGAGCAGGGGTTTGGGGCAGGTGTCCGTCAAAGGACGCATGCGCTCGCCGCGGCCGGCGGCGAAAATCATCGCTTTCATGGGCTTCCCGGAAAATGAGCTCAAAAGGTGTAGCCGACCTGCGGCGCCCCGCCGTTGCCAAATGCGTCGAACGCGTCGAGCAGGCGCAGCAGGGGCTTGAGTTCGGTGTAGCGGTTGGCGGTCTTGCGCACGTAGTCCATCACGGTCGGCAGGTCGCCCATGTAGATCGCCTTGCCGTCGCGGTAGTTCAGGCGGCAGAAGATGCCGAGGATCTTCAGGTGGCGCTGCAGCGCCATGAACTCGAAGTCGCGGTAGAAGGCGTCGATGTCCGGGTTGACCGGCAGGCCGACCTGCTTCGCGCTCTGCCAGTAGCGCACCACCCAGTCCAGCACGATTTCTTCGTCCCACTGGATGTAGGCGTCGCGCAGGAGCGAGCCGAGGTCGTAGGTGACGGGGCCGTAGACGGCATCCTGGAAGTCGAGCACGCCCGGGTTGCCCTGGTCGAGGAACATCAGGTTACGCGAGTGGAAGTCGCGGTGCATGAACACCTGTTGTTGCGACAGCACGTTGGCGGTGATGGTTTCGAACACTTTGTCCAGCTGGGCCTGCTGGGTCTCGTTCATCGTCACGCCCAGGTGGCGGCCGATGAACCATTCCGGGAACAAATTCATTTCACGCAACACGAACGCGCGGTCGAACTCGGGCAGCACCCCGGGGCGGCTGTTCAGCTGGAACTTGATCAGGGCGTCGACCGCATCCGAGTACATGAAACCGGCGTTGTCAAAGTCGAGGCGGGCCAGGTAGGTGGTGGTGCCGAGGTCCGACAGCAGCAGGAAGCCGCGCTCGACGTCGCGCGCGACGATCGCCGGCACGGTGACGCCGGCTTCCTGCAGCAGGCCTGCCACGTGGATAAAAGCGGGGACGTTTTCGCGCTCGGGCGGCGCGTCCATCGCAATCAGGGTGTCGCCCAGTTTGGCGCGTAGCGCCGGCGCCACGTCGAGGCGGAAATAGCGGCGGAAGCTCGCATCCGACGACGCGGGGCGGCGCGAACCGGCTTCCACCAGGTCGAGTGTGCCCAGCCATTCGGTCAAGGAGGCCAGGCGCGCATCCTGTTCAAGGGAAGTAGGGGAGTTTTGATACAAAGAAGACATGAAGCGTCCAGGAGAAGCCGGTTGAGGGGGACAATTCCCATATAATAAGGGATTCAGTGCGACACGTAGTCGCTAATTTGCCGCCATGCGGCAATGCTTTCGAAGCAGTTCATACCGCAAACATTCGCTAAGTCCTTGATTTTCAGAGGATGTTAGCGTGGGCTCCATAGGTTCGTCCAGCGAATCTAGTACTTCTTAGCCTTCAATCATCCAACCATACAATCTTAGAACCGCAAAATTGCGCGCAGGATTCTTCTGCGTCGTGAGCTTTATTGCACCTAAAATTGGCCAAATAAGGTCGGTTGTTGCTTACAAACAACGAGAGTGAAAGAAATTTCATCGCCCGTTCAAAATAAGTAGATCCACAAGGATCTTGAAAATGAACTGCTCGTCCGAGCGCAAACTCTCGGATGTCTTGTCGTACCCGTAACTATAGGTGCTACGACCGGACGTACGACCGCCCGTCACCTACTTGGACTCTTACCGCCGGCAACGGTGGTGGGTAGACGCTCCAGGGACGATGTCTCCTGCATTCGCAGCACTGCGCCCACGTGAGTGGCGCAGTGGAAAATCTCAGCAGAAGGGATTTAGGGGCTAGGTGAGTGCTGCAAGGGTAACGTAAGTGAACCGTCGGTTGAACCCCCGTAACTATTAAAAGGCCAAAGCTGCTGACAGGCCTTAACCAAAAGGTAACGTGGTCGGATATTTCTGTTGAATCAAGGGATACGTCGTCATTAAAGACCATCGGGGGATAGGCGGGCCCTAACCAGCTAACTGTGATGCTGTTGATCACTTTGGCATCTGAGGGAACGTGGTAAGCCTGATTCCTCGCCCGCGACCATGCAAGATCGGAAGCGTGGCAGGTGACTCGGGAGAGAAGCTGATGAGGGAGCAGGTATAGGAGGATGGAAAAAGCGAATGTCTCACTGTAATGGTGGGAATAGGGATTCAGACTTTGTCCTACCGTTAAAGCGGGCAGACTTCCATCTGGTGAAATAGTCGCCATGCGACTGCATAGACAACAACTACCTCGAGGGGACGAAACTTGCCCCTCGGGGGCAAGCTGCGTCCTCGAAGGGTCAACTAACGAGGTTCAGCAATGATAGAGACCAAGCATCACGGTTCTGCGTCCTCGCACTTTCCTGACGAATGGGGCGCCATCAATTGGCGTCAAGTTCAGAAGAACGTGAGACTCATGCAGCATCGTATAGCGAAGGCAACAATGGAACGCGACTGGCGCAGGGTGAAATCTCTGCAAAGGTGGCTGACCCGCTCGTTTTGCGCCAAGGCACTGGCCGTAAGACGGGTGACTGAAAACAAAGGCAAGCGCACACCTGGGGTAGACCGGCAACTTTGGGATACCCCACAACTGAAACATGCAGCAATTGCTAGCCTCGAGAAGCGAAAGTATCGGCCCCTGCCACTTAGGAGGGTCAATATCCCCAAGCCGAATGGAAAGATGCGCCCTCTAGGCATCCCAACCATGAAGGACAGGGCCATGCAAGCACTCCACTTGCTGGCGCTCGACCCGGTCTTGGAGACAGTGAGCGATCGGAACTCTTACGGGTTCCGCAACAGTCGTTCTACTGCCGACGCAATGCAGCAGCTATTCATTCGGTTATCCCGCAAGGGTTCGGCCACGTGGGTACTTGACGCAGATATCGAGGGGTTCTTCGACAACATCAACCACGACTGGATGACTGACAACGTCGTAATGGACAAGTCGGTACTAAGGAAGTGGCTGAAGTCCGGTGTAGTCGAGGGCAAGCAGCTGATGGCGACCAAGGAGGGAACACCGCAGGGCGGCATCATCAGCCCGGCACTAGCAAACTGGACGCTGAATGGGCT
>JAQGLR010000170.1 GCA_028292765.1 Massilia sp.
CGCCCGGCATCACCGGCTTGTGCGGGAAGTGGCCGTTGAAGAATTCTTCGTTGACGGTGACGTTCTTGATGGCGGTGATGCGCTTGCCGATTTCGACATCCAGCACGCGGTCGACCAGCAGCAGCGGATAACGGTGCGGCAGGTATTCCTTGATCTCGTTGATGCCGAGGGTACGCTTTGAGGGTATGGTCATTTGTCTTCGGTAATCGTTTTGATTGTTTTCTCTAACGCGCGGATCTTGTCGCGCATCGTGCTCAGGTTGCGCACGATCGCGGCCGACTTCTCCCACTCGGCATTCTTCGCCAGCGGATAAAAGCCCGTGTACTGGCCGGGTTGGAGCACCGAGCGCGAGACCATGCTGCCCGACGAGATGTGCACGTTGTCGGCGATCTCGAGGTGCCCGAGCACCATCGCCGCGCCGCCGAAGGTGCAGCGGCTGCCGATCTTCGCGCTGCCGGCCACGCCCACGCAGCCGGCCATCGCCGTATGCTTGCCGATGTGGCAGTTGTGGCCGATCTGGATCTGGTTGTCCAGCTTGACGCCGTCTTCGATGATCGTGTCGGCCAGGGCGCCACGGTCGATCGAGGTGTTCGAGCCGATGTCGACGTCGTCGCCGATGAGGACGCGCCCGGTCTGCGGGATTTTGATGTACACGCCGCCCTCGTTGGCGAAGCCGAAGCCGTCGCCGCCGATCACCGCGCCCGAATGCACGATGCCGCGCGCGCCGATGACGCACTTGCGGTGGAAGGT
Organism: Massilia sp.; assembly: GCA_028292765.1. Taxonomy (GTDB): domain Bacteria; phylum Pseudomonadota; class Gammaproteobacteria; order Burkholderiales; family Burkholderiaceae_D; genus Telluria. Next base: position 751 of record JAQGLR010000170.1, read on the forward strand.
GACGTTGGCGAAGAAGCGCGTGCCCTCGCCCACCACGCTGTCGCTGCCGATGAAGCAGCCGTGGTCGATGACGACGCCGGCCTGGACGCGGGCGCCGGCCTCGATGGTCACGTGCGGGCCGACGTGGGCAGTCGGGTCCACCTGCGCCGAAGGATCGACGACCGCGCTCGGGTGGATGCCCGGCGCGGGCGCACTTTCCTCAAGCGACGCGAAGTACTGCGCGGCGCGGGCGAAATAGGCGTACGGGTTGGTGGTGACGATGCGCGCGCCCGTATAGGTGCCCGCGACCGACGGGTCGTCGAGCGGGGACAGGATCAGCGCCGCGGCCTCGCTTTGCGCCGCCAGCGCGCGCAGCTTGCTGTTGGAGAGGAAGCTGATCTGGGCCGGGCCGGCGCTGTCGAGCGGCGCGATCGAGGCGACGACGAGCTCGGGGCTGCCGACCAGCTGGCCGCCGAAACGCTCGACCAGGTCGCCCAGGCGCACGCCTGGGGTGTGGGATTCGCGTGATTCCAAAATATTACTTGTCCAGCAGTTTCAGGATCTTGTCGGTGATGTCGATGCGCGGACTCGACCACGCCGCTTCCTGCAGCACGGCGTCGAGTTTTTCCTGCTCCGCGATCTGTTCGATCAGCTTGTAGGCCTTCTGGGCGATGGCGGCACGTTCTTCGCCCTTGCGCTGCATCAGGTCTTCCGTGAACTCACGGTTCATGCGCTGCACGTCTTTTTCCATGTCGAACAGTTCGCGCGCACGGCGGGTACGTTCGACATCGGTCAGGCGCGGCGCGTCGGCGTCGAACTTCTCGCTCATCTGCTTGAACTTTGCCACCATCTCTTCGGTCGTCTTCTGGCGCTTCGAGAACTCGGCCTGGATCTTGGCGTCGGCGGCCTTGGCCATCCTCGATTCGGTCATCAGGCGCTCGGTGAAGACGAAGCCGATGCGGCCCGTCGTCTGCGCCATGGCCGGCAGGGCGCCGGCGCACAGGGCCGCCAGCAACACCGCACGGGGCACACTGCGCGGCAGCGAGGCTATCAGGTTTGTCAACATAATTCTCCGCGATGAAAAGGTGTAGCGCAAAGGTGGCACAGGTAGAGCACCGGCGGGCGCCCGGTCAGAAGCCCGTACCCATCTGGAACTGGAAGCGTTCTTCCTGGTCGCCCGGCTTCGCGTTCAGGGGCTTAGCATAACTCAGGCGCAGCGGTCCGACCGGGGAGATCCACGACAGGCCGATACCGGCCGAGTAGCGCAGCTCGCCGAGGTAGATCTTCGACTTCTCCTGGAACACCTGGCCGCCGTCGACGAAGGTGAACCAGCGCAGGCTGCGGTCCTTGCTTCCCGGGAACGGGAACTGCAACTCGACGTTGCCGATCACGCGCTTCGAGCCGCCAATCGCGTCGCCGTAACGCGGATCGACCACGCCCAGCGTCGAGCTTTCGTAGCCGCGCACCGAGCCGATGCCGCCTGCGTAGAAGTTCTTGAAGACCGGGTAGACGTCGCCGCCGATGCCCTTGCCGTAATCGAACTCGCCGCGCAGGGCCAGCGTCATCCAGCTCGTGATCGGGCGGTACCACTGCTGTTCGTAGACCAGGCGATAGTACTTGGCGTCGCCGAGCACGTCGATCTCGATGTTGGCGCGCTGGTAGCGGCCGATGCTCGGGGTCAGCGCGCTGTCGCGGCTGTCCCGGCCCCAGGCTGCGGTCAGCGGGATCGCCATGCTCGTGGCGGTACCGATACCGTTGGCCGGGCCGCCGTTCTGCGCGACGAAGGACTGGTACAGGGTCGGGCTGGTCTCGTCGGTGGTCAGCGAGGTGCGCTCGAGGCCGGCGCCGAAGTAGACGGTATCGGTTTCCGAGAACGGCACGCCGAAGGTCATGTTGCCACCGTTCTGGCGCACCGTGTACGAACCGATGTTTTCAAGCGGCGGACGCGTCGTGCGGTGGTACAGCTGGAAGGCGCGTGAGATGCCGTCCTCGGTGAAGTACGGGTTGGTGTTCGAGAACGCGATCGTGCGGCTGTACTTCGAGGTGTTCAGGTCGATGCCGACCGTCTGGCCGCTGCCGGCGAAGTTGGCCTGCTGGACCGACGCCGTGAAGGTGAACTTCTCGGCCTGCGAGAACGAACCGCCGATCATGAAGTTACCGGTCGGCTTTTCCTCGACCGTCAGGTTGACGTCGACCTGGTCGCCGGTGCCCGGCGACTCCGGGGTATCGACCTTGACTTCCTTGAAGTAGCCGAGGCGGTCGACGCGGTCGCGCGAGAGCTTGACCTTGTCGCCGTCGTACCAGGAGCTTTCGAACTGGCGGAATTCGCGGCGGATCACTTCGTCGCGGGTGACGGTATTGCCGGCGATGTTAATGTGGCGCACATAGGCGCGCTTGCCCGGGTCGACGACGAAGGTGAAGGCGACTTCGCGCTTTTCGCGGTTGATCTCGGGGTTGGCGTTGACGCTGGCAAACGCGTAGCCGAAGGTGCCGAGGCGTGCGGCGATGCGCTTGTTCGACGCTTCCTGCAGCGTGCCCGAATAGGTCTTGCCCGGCTGGAGCAGGATCAGCTGGCGCAGTTCGTCCTCGCGCCCGAAGGTCTCGCCTTCCAGTGCGACGGAGGAAACCGTGTACTTCTCGCCTTCGGTGATGTTGATCGTCAGGTAGATCTCGCGCTTGTCCGGCGTGATCGAGACCTGGGTCGATTCGACGGTGGCCTCCAGGTAGCCGCGGTCGAGGTAGAACGACTTGATCGATTCCAGGTCGCCGGTCAGCTTGGTCTTGGAGTACTGGTCGGCCTTCGAGTACCAGGTCAGCCAGCCCGAGGTCGAGAGCTGCAGCACGTCGCGCAGTTCCTTGTCCGAGAAGGCCTTGTTGCCGACGATGTTGATGCCCTTGATGCGCGCGACATCGCCTTCGTCGACGTTGAACATCACGTTGACGCGGTTACGCTCGATCGGGGTGATGGTGGTGGTGATCTTCACGCCATACAGGCCGTGCGACAGGTACTGGCGTTTCAGTTCCTGTTCGGCGCGGTCGACCGATGCCTTGTCGTAGATCTTGGTCTCGCCCACGCCGATGTCGCGCAGGGCCTTGATCAGCATGTCCTTCTCGAATTCCTTGGTGCCGGTGAAGTCGACGGCGGCAATCGCCGGGCGTTCCTCGACCAGCACCACCAGCACGCCGTTTTCTTCTTCCAGGCGGATGTCCTTGAAGAAGCCGGTGGCGTACAGCGCCTTGATCGCGGCGACGCTCTTGTCGTCGTTGAAGGTCTCGCCCACGCGCACCGGCAGGTAGGTGAACACGGTGCCGGCTTCGGTGCGCTGGATGCCTTCGATCCGGATATCCTTCACGACGAACGGCTCGACGGCAAGCGCAGGGCCGGCGCACAGGGCCAGCACAGCCGCGCCGATCAGGCTGCGACGGACGAACGGCAGGGCAAAACGATCTTGTTGTGATTTCATTGGCTAAATCAAAGGGTCAGTCATTGGACAACATACATATTCTTGTGCCTGTGCCCCAGCGCCGCTACAGCCGCTGCGACAGGTCATTGAAGACGGCGAGCGCCATCAGCATGAACAGCAGGGCCACCCCCGCACGCTGTGCGAATGCGGTGATCCGCTCGGGCAGGGGGCGCCCGGTCAAAACTTCCAGCGAATAATACAGCAAATGGCCACCATCCAGCACTGGAATTGGTAACAGATTCATTACACCAAGGCTCACGCTGACGACCGCGATGAAGCTCAAAAAGGTCGCCAGGCCCAGGCGCGCGGTCTGCCCGGCATAGTCGGCAATCGCGATCGGGCCGGTAATATTTTTCAGCGAAGCCTGCCCCGTGACGATCTTGCCGATCATCTTGAAGGTCAGGGTCGTCATTTCCCAGGTGCGGCGCGCGCCCTTCTGTACCGCTTCGAGCGGTCCCGATTGCACGGTCACGCGCTCGAGCGCCGGCGCCAGCTGGACCGCGGCGATGCCCTGCCCTTTCGCATCAACCCCGGGGGTAAGCGGCAATGCGATCGTCTCGAGGCCGCGGCGCACCTGCAGCTGCATGGTGCGGCCCGGGGCCGCGCGCACGGCCTGCACGAAATCGGCCGCATGCGCGAACGGCTTGCCGTCGGCCCCCAGCACCACGTCGCCGGGGCGCAGGCCGGCGCGCGCGCCGGCGCCGCCATCGACCGTCTTGCCGACGACCGGCATGCCGATCCAGACGTCGAGGCCGAGGGCGGCCATGACGTCGCCTTCCGGATCGGTTTTGGCGAGCGCGCTTTGCGGGATGGTGGCGGCGTAGCTGCTGCCGTTGGCGGCGCGTACGTCGAAGCGGGCTTCGCCCTTGTCGATGGCCAGGCCCAGCACCTCCCAGCGCAGCTCGCCCCAGGAGGCGACCGGCTCGCCGTTGACGGCCACGATGCTGTCGCCGCCGCGCAGGCCGGCGGCCCAGGCCGGGGTGTTTTCGAGCATCGGCCGCAGTTTGGTTGCTGGCTCTTCGGTGCCGTGCACGAACAGCGCCGCGAACAGCACGATGGCGAGCAGGAAGTTGGCGGCCGGGCCGGCGGCGACGATGGCGATGCGTTTCCAGACGTTCTGGCGCATGAAGTCGCGGGCGCTCTCTTTCTCGTCTTTCGGCGCCGTTTGCGGGTCGCGGCTGTCGAGCATCTGCACGTAGCCGCCCAGCGGCAGCGCCGAGACGGCCCACTCGGTCTGGT
>JAQGLR010000178.1 GCA_028292765.1 Massilia sp.
AGCGCTGCGCGCGCCTGCCTCGCCGAACAACAGGCGATGGATGCGCGCGTTGGCGGCCTGGAACTCCGCACTGCCGGCACTGCCGAGATCGAACTGGTGACTGTTCAGCTCGGCCCGCACGCGCCCGGGATGCGGGCTCAGGAGCAGCATGCGGTGGGAATCCTGGCGGATGGCGCTGCTGCGGGTGTCAAGAGGCATGTTTTGTATCAGGGCTGAGTCGGTCGTGTTTTCAGGTTGGCCATGGGTTCCTGATGAGACAACGAATCATTCCGGGTATCGTCATGCATTTTTTTTGAAAGCTGTGTTCCAGGCGCCCTGCGCACATCACTGAGCAATTACGGTGCATGTACGGAGGTTTTTTGCTAGGATTCGTGGATTTCCATAAAGCACGGGCGACGTACCCGGGCGCACCCCCTTCCCCCATCGCATGGCGACAGACAAAGAACTCAACGACTTCCTCGAGAATGTCGAACGCCGGGCGTTCAAGCAGGCCGTGTACGCGGTGCGCAAGGACGAGGCGGCGCTCGACATCGTGCAGGATGCGATGATCAAGCTCGCCGAGAAATACGGCGACAAGCCTGCGGCCGAATTGCCGATGCTGTTCCAGCGCATCCTGCAAACAACCATCCTCGATTATTTTCGCCGTGAAAAGGTGCGCAATACCTGGGTCAGTCTGTTCGGGAACCTCGGCCGCCGTGAAGGCGAGGACGAGGACTTTGATATACTGGGTTCATACGAATCCGAGGAAGGGTCGGCCGCTGCCGAGTCGAGCGCGGACCAGGTGGAACGGGCCCAGACCCTGCGCCTGATCGAAGCGGAGATACAAAAACTCCCGGCGCGTCAACGCGAAGCCTTCCTTATGCGTTACTGGCAGGATATGGACGTGGCCGAAACGGCCGCAGCGATGGGGTGCTCGGAGGGCAGTGTCAAAACGCATTGCTCTCGCGCTACGCATACCCTTGCCGATGCCCTGCGGGCCAAGGGAATTAAATTATGAATAACGACGACATCAACCTCGCGTACAAGCTGCGCCACGCCCTGGACGAGAACCTGGCGTCGCTGCCGGCGTCGACCACCGAGCGCTTGGCCGCTGCGCGCAAGCTTGCCTTGTCGCGCAAGAAGCCGGATGCGGCCCCTGCCGTCGCGCGCCGCGGCCTGCGGCGACTGTTCGATGTCGATTTCCATTTTTCCGGAACCGGCCTGGGCCGCCTCGGCGTCGCCCTCCCCTTGCTGGCGCTGGTCGTCGGGCTGGGCGGGCTGTACCAGTACGAACAGGAGCAGCGCATCGATGAGCTGGCCGAGCTCGACGCGGCCATGCTGGCCGACGAACTGCCGCTGACGGCTTACCTCGACCATGGCTTCCATGCCTACCTGGAGTCGCAACAGCGCCGCCAATGACGACACCGCACTCGAAGCCCCGCCGTGCCGGCCTGGTCGCCGCCGCCGTCGGTGCGCTGTTGCTGGCTGCCCTTGCTGCCTGGTACTTCTGGCCGGGCGCCGGCCGCGGGGGGGCCGGCGCCAGCCAGGCCGGGGCGTCTCGCGGCGTGGTTGCGGGCATGCCGGGCAAGGGCGGCCCGCAGCTGTTTCACAAACCCTTGTGGAAAGACCTTTCAAGCGCGCAGCAACTCGCGCTGCAGCCGCTCAAGGACGAGTGGGACGTCATGGAAGGCACGCGCAAGCGCAAATGGCTCGAGATGTCGCGCCGCTTCGCCTCGATGAGCCCGGCCGAGCAGGAGCGTGTGCACGAGCGCATGCGCCAGTGGGTACGGCTCACGCCCGAGCAGCGCACCCTCGCACGCGAAAACTTCACCCGCACGCGCAAGCTCGCGCCCGGCGAAAAGGCCGCCAACTGGGAAAGCTACAAGCAGCTCAGCCCTGACCAGAAACGCCGCCTCGCACAGACCCGCAAGAACCCGGCAACGGCAACCACGCCCGCTTCGCCGATCATCGCTGCGCCGACCAGTTGCCCGGCCGGCACCACGCGCCGCGGCGCCTCGTGCATGTCGCTGCAGGCCCCGGCCAGCATCCCGGCCGCGCCGGCGATTAGCCAGCCGGCGCCCGCTGCGCCCGCAGGCAGCACGCCGGCCGCCGGCGCTCCGTCCACCACCCAGCCCACCGCCGCTCCAACAGCATCGAATGCAAACGGTTAATCCCCCCGCTCCTGCCGCTCCTGCCGCTCCCGCTGCAATCGGTACGCCGACCGTCAAGCGTCGCGTAATCGCGATGGTGTACGAAGCGTTCCTCCTGGTCGCCGTCGAGGCGCTGGCCGTGTTCCTCTTCATTTTCTTGACCGGCAACCGGCAGGACCCTGTTTTCCGGGCGGCGCTGATGGCCTTCCTGTTCCTGGTGACGGCCGCCTATTTCGTGCACGCGTGGAGCGGCAGCGGCTTCACCCTGGCGATGAAGACCTGGCGCATCAAGCTGGTGAAGGTGGGATACGCGAAGGTGCCCTTCAAGGACGCGGCGCTGCGCTACCTGCTGGCCTGGGGCTGGTTCGCGCCGGCGCTGCTGGCGGGCGCCCTGCTCGAGCTGCACGGGGTCAAGGAGTGGGCGCTGGCCCTGGCGGCCGGCGCGGCGGCCTGGGGGCTGACGGCCTTTCTCGACAAGGACCGGCAGTTTTTGCACGACCGGATCGCGGGGACCAGGCTGATTGCGTTACCGAAGGTGGGGAAGAAGTAAGTCCCTTGCTGCCGCCTGCCCTACCGCAGCCTGTCAAGAAACGAACGCCATATACTTGCGCGAACTTTTCCTTTGCAGAGAGCGCACCCATGGAACAAGCAAACTCACGCACGGCCTTGTTCAAGGAAGATTTCCTGCGCCGCGTCGGGGAAAAGAATGTGCTTCACGCGGCGGCCTGGCTGTTCCTGTACACGACGCCGCTCAGCGCTCTCCTCGCTGCGGTAATTCTCACGCCTATCGTTCGCTACTCGCCAGAGCTGGCTGCGACATTGGGATCGGCGCGGGACCGAAAAACATCAGCTGATTCGGAGGCATTGTCTTCAGTCCCCTGGTCGAATCGCTGCTGCTGGCGGGGATCGTCAAGGCGAGCGTCAGGGTCGGCGCGGCTACGCTGTCCCGGGTGATTGCGGCGGTATCGATAGCCGCCATGCACTCGCTGGCGATTCCCATCTGGGGACTGACCGTGCTCAGTCTTTTCCTGACCCAGTCCTACGCCTTCTTTCGAATGTATGAGAGCGGCTTCCGGCGCGCCTGGCTGGTGATCAGCCTTGCGCACGCCATGCACAACGCTTTCGCGATGGCCCTCCTATCGTTGGATTAGCCTAGAAGCGCTCGTACTCCGCCAGGTAGCGCCACTGCCCTGCCGGCAGCGCCCCCATCGAAATGCGTCCCACGCGCAGGCGCTTGATGTCGGTCACTTCCAGCCCGACGGCGCTGCACATGTGCTCGATCTGGCCGGGACGCATGCCCTTGGCGGCGAAGCGCAGGCGGCCTTCGCTCTGCCAGCTGACCTTCATTGGCGCAATCGGCTTGCCGCTGAAGGTCAAGCCGTGGTTCAGCAGCGCCAGGCCGCCTTCCTTGATGCCGCCCGAGACCTCGACCACGTATTCGTGCTCGACACGCTCGCCATCGTCGATGAGCTTGCGCGCGACGCGGAAGTCCTGGGTGTAGACCAGCAGGCCGCTGGCGTCGGTCTCCAGCGGCGTCGCCAGCGTCAGGCGCGCCAGGTGGCGCTTGAGGAAGCGCGGCGCGCCGTGCACGCCGGCCAGCAAGGTCTCTTCCTTCAGGCAGTCGAGCGCGCTGGCGCCGCGTGCGCCGACGCCGGAATTCATGCCGGATGGCTTGTGGAACAGGATCGTCACCGGCGGCGCTTCTTCCATGCTCGCCCCCGGCAGCACGGCCACCGTCTGGATCGGGGTCACGCGCGTGGCCGGGTCTTCGACCACGACGCCATCGACGCTCACGCCGCCGCCGGCGATGTAGCGCTCCGCTTCCGCGCGCGAGCACGGCACCAGTTCGGCCACACGCTT
>JAQGLR010000188.1 GCA_028292765.1 Massilia sp.
AAGTGTGGGAGGCGGAAGAGCGCCAGGCACTGCTGCAGCAAGAGAAGGCCAACATGGCCGCCGAACTGCAGGCGATGGAAGACCAGCAGAATGCTGCAGCTCCGGCTGAGCATCATGGGGATGGCGAGTAATCGTCGGAACTAGCTGAACAAGACGGCACCTTCGGGTGCCGTTTTTTTTGCCTGTCAGCGACGCTCACGAAAGGCAAGGCGCCGCAGCAGCGCCCAATCCATGCTGCATGGCCAGCGGGACCAATGCACGCTACTATTCTGATGGTTGCTTAAAGCACATCCTCGACGAACCTGAGCCGCGATGACACGAACAATCCGCCCCGTATGCCCGGCTGACGCCAATCGGATCTGCACAATCTATAACCACTACGTCGCGACCACCACCATCTCTTTCGAGGAGGAGCTTGTATCGGCAGCTGACATGCAGCAGCGCGTCGCTGATGTCGCCTCCGCCAACCTGCCCTGGCTGGTGATGTGTGAGGGCGACACGTTGATCGGCTACGCCTATGCCACCAAGTGGCGTGCGCGGGCCGCCTACCGTTATTCGGTCGAAAGCTCGATCTACCTCGACCCGGACTATGCCGGGCAGGGAGCGGGTCGCGCGCTGTACGAAGCCTTGCTGGCGAAATTAAGCGCGTGTGGACTGCATCTGGTGATCGGCGGCATCGCGCAGCCGAACGAGGCCAGCGTGCGCTTGCACGAACGGCTCGGGTTTCGCAAGGTGGCGCACTTCAGCGAAGTGGGGCTGAAATTCGGGCGCTGGATCGATGTCGGGTACTGGCAACTGCCATTGGACTGATCTTTATATGAACGGGCTCGCGACAAGAATGCACAAATCACTTCCATGTCTCATCATTATCGATATGCAGAAGGGCATGGCGCGGCCTGAGGCGGGGAGCCGCAACAACCCTGATGCGGAAGCACATATTGCCCAGCTTTTGAATGCGTGGCGGGCGGCGGCTGCCCATGTGGTCCACGTGCGGCATATTTCGCGTTCGGCGACGTCGCCCTTCGCGCCGGGGCAAGCGGGTGTGGAGTTCCAGGAGGCGCTGCTGCCTTTGCCGCATGAGCATGTGGTCGAGAAAAATGTGACGGACGCGTTCATTCATACGGCGCTCGAGCGGTGGCTGCGGGTGCGTGGGGTGGATGAGCTTGTTCTTGTCGGCGTCAGCACGAATCAGTCGGTAGAAGCGAGTGCGCGGACGGCGGGTAATCTCGGCTTCAGGACTGTGGTTGTGTCGGATGCGACGTTTGCGTTTGCGATGCGGGACTATGCAGGGGTGCCGCGCAGTGCGGAGGAGGTGCACGCGATGTCGCTGGCGAATCTGGATGGGGAATATGCGACGATCAAGGACACGCAAGCTATGCTCGGGGAAGTTGCTGCGGCAGGGTGACAAGAGGGTGCCTCGCGTCGATTCGGCGATAAGCGCGGGTGAATCTCGCGCCGTGTACCCTTATCGGGTTTTACACTGTCCTTTCAGACAGGACGGGGGAGGCAGCATGAACGACCGTGGTCATCTGAGCACGCGACCGCCCGCAGCCGGGGCGGGCCCCGCGTCGCCGGCGCCTGTCGGCCTGCAAAAACTCGAGCTCGGCAGCCGGCGCGACAGTTATATCTACGTGCCCGGGCAATACCGCCCGGATCAGCCGATGCCGCTGGTCTTGCTGCTGCACGGCGCGGGCGGGCATGCCCATGATGGGCTGCGCATCTTCCTGCACCTGGCCGATCACGCCGGGCTGATCCTGGCGGCGCCGGCATCGCATGCGCCGACCTGGGACATCATCACCCGGCGCACTTACGGGCCGGATCTGGCGCTCGTCGACCGCACGCTCGAACATGTGTTCTCGCACTATGCGATCGACACGGCTCACCTCGGCATTGGCGGCTTTTCGGACGGGGCATCGTATGCGCTGACCTTGGGGCTGGCCAATGGCGAATTGTTCACCCATGTGCTGGCGTTCTCACCCGGGTTCATCGGGCCGATGGAGCAGCAGGGGACGCCCCAGGTATGCATTTCTCACGGCGACGCGGACGGCGTGCTGGCGATCGATCCATGCGGGCGGGCGATCGCGCGGCAATTGCGGGCGGCCGGGTACCCGCTGACCTATCGGGAATTCAAGGGCGGGCATGAGATTCCGCCCGGGATCGCGACCGAAGCGGTCGCCTGGTTCAAAGGTGCGCCCTAGAGACGGCTGCCGGGCTCCCCCATCCTTTTGATTCCACTACACTGGTCCGCGCTTGTCTTGTTCAAAAACCGGTTAGTTAAAAGGGGATCGCATGAAAACTCAATGGATTTGCGCGGCGCTGCTGTGCTCGACGTATGCGGCGGCATCCGTGCACGCGGCCGAGATGCGGGCGACGATGAATACGGTGTCGGAGAAGGGTGTCGGGAAGTCGGCCGGTACCGTCACGGTCAGCGAAACCAAATATGGGCTGGTGTTTACGCCGGCGCTGACCGGGTTGCCGCCGGGGGTGCATGGGTTCCACGTGCACGAAAATGGCAGCTGCGCGACGAACCAGAAGGAGGGGAAGGCCGTGCCGGCTGGGGCGGCGGGTGGGCATCTCGATACCACCGGGGCCAAGAAGCATGGCTTGCCGTGGGGGGATGGGCATATCGGGGATTTGCCGGCGCTGTATGTGGAGGGGTCGGGGACGGCGAATAATCCGGTGTTGTCGCCGAGGTTGAAGCTGGCCGATGTGAAGGGCAAGGCCTTGATGGTGCATGCGGGTGGGGATAATCATGCGGATCATCCGGCGCCTTTGGGTGGGGGTGGGGCGAGGATTGTTTGCGGGATTATTCAGTAAAAGAAAACCAGGTTTTCCCATAGCGCGAATAAAAACGCCCGGCCGATTTTCGGGCCGGGCGTTGTTGATTGCAGGGCGCGGATTACCTGGCGGCGGCGCGGATCTTGCCGAAGGCGTCGCCCGCTTTCCAGGCCGGCATTTTCGGCGCGTCGGCGATCATGCGGCCGAGGTTCAGCGTGAACTGGGCCTGCTGCACCATGCCGGTCAAATCCCAGCTCGGGTCGTACTCGTCGTTGGCCTGGTGGTAGCGCGCGCGGTAGCCGGCGGCCTTGGCGTCGCTGGCTGCCGTGTCCTTGGTCCAGGTGCGGCCGCCGCCGACCGAGAAGGCCGGGATGCCGGCTTTCGCAAAACTGAAATGGTCGCTGCGGAAGTAGCCGCCCGAGAGGTCCGGCTTGGCTTCCGCCACGACCAGGCCCATCGATTTGGCGGTCGCTGCCGCCATCGCGCCAAGATCCGTGCGCTCGCTGCCCTGCACGCCGATGTCCCTGGCCGCGCCGACGAAGTTCAGGCTGTCGAGGTTCAGGTTGGCGGCGGTTTTCGCGGCTGGCCACAGCGGTTTCGCCGCGTAGGCCGCGCTGCCCAGCAGGCCTTGCTCTTCGGCGGCCACCCACAGGAACATCTGCGAGCGCTTGGCCGGCGCGCGCGATGCTTCCTGCGCCATCGCCAGCAGGCCCGCGGTGCCCGAGGCGTTGTCGACGGCGCCATTGAAGATGGTGTCGCCTTCGGTTCCCTGCTTGCCCATGTGGTCCCAGTGGGCGCTGTAGATGACGACTTCGTCCTTCAGCTTCGGATCGGTGCCCGGCACGATGCCGGCCACGTTGTATTCGTTCAGCGTGCGGATCGCGGCGCGGGTCTCGCCTTTTACGCGCGCGTTCAGGGTGACCGGCTTGAAGACCTTGTCTTCGGCGGCGGCGCGCAGCTTATCCAGGTCCTGGCCGGCGGCGGCAAACAGCTTGCGCGCGGCGGCGTCGGTCATCCAGCCCTGCATGGCGCTGCCCAGGTCCTTGTCGGCGAGCTGGAAGCGCTCGGCGGCGGCCCAGCTGTTCTGCACCACGCTCCAGCCGTAGGAGGCCGAGGCGTCGGTGTGGATCAGGAGGACGCCGGCCGCGCCCTGGCGCGCCGCTTCTTCGAATTTATAGGTCCAGCGGCCGTAGTAGGTGAGGCCGGCGCCATTAAAACGCTTCGGCTCGGCCGCGGTCGGCGCCGGGTCGTTCACCAGCATGACCAGCACTTTGCCCTTCGCGTCCAGGCCCTTGAAATCGTCCCAGCCTTCCTCGACAGCGTTGATGCCGTAGCCGACGAAGACCAGTTCCGCATCCATCTTGTGCTCGGGCTTGGCGTCGCCCGGCGCCCACACCCAGTCCGCGCCGAATTGCAGCGGCAGCGCCTGGCCACCGGCGACGACCGCCACATTGCTCTGCTGCGGCAGCGGACGCACGCCGGCGATCTTGACCTCCTGGCGGAAGCTGTTGCCGTTCGCGGGCTTCAGGCCGGCGGCCAGTGCCTGCGTCTCCAGGTAGGTGACGGTCAGCTCGCCGCCGCGCTGGCCGGTGCCGCGTCCTTCGACGGCGTCCGACGCCAGGAAGGCCAGGTGGCCGCGCAGCGGCGCTTCTTTCACAACAGCGGCCGGTGCCTTGGCGGCATGGACTGGAAACGCCAGGGTGAGGCTGCTGGCGAGGGCGGTGAGGACGACGGAGGAGACGGTCTTGTGCATGGAATCCTGCTGCGAATAGGTGAATGGGAACGCACTCGTGCGCGCCACATTGTATTGCAAGCGCTAGTAAAACCACAGCACATCGGCCGAGACGGACTTTCCGCTCAGTGGCACCAACTGCACCAGCGGCGTGCCATCTCCTGGGCGCGCCGGCAATGATTGCAGCAGGCGTTCCGGCAGCCCGGGCAGGATTTCCTCGATCTTCACTTTGAAGATCGGATCGGACAGCACGTCGATGCGAAAGTGCAGCAGCTCGTCCTCCATCCCGTACAGCACGATGGTCAGCGACTTGGCTTCCACATCGAGCAGGGTGCGCCCGTTCATGGTCACCCGGGTCGGCCGCGCGTGCATCACCTGCAGGCGGATCTCCGGTGCGCGGTTTTTCGACACCAGCGTGAAGTCGGCATAGCGGTTCGGTATCTTGCCGTTGCGGAGGATGCGCACGAACGGGAATTCGAGGCCGTCGCGCGGCGCCCAGGCATACCACTGTTTCGGGCTCTCCCAGCCGAAGACGTTCACGAAGATATGGGGCTGCTTCAGGTTGGAGAACAGCTTGTGCTCCCAGGGATCGAGCGGCGCGTCCGGGTGCAGCCAGTAGGCGTCCCAGCTCGGCATGTCCTTGTAGTAGACCAGGCCATCGGCGCGGGTTGCCGGCGCCTCCGTGAATTCGTCGGCGCTGCCCGCCAGCGCCAGCCCGCCAAGGCCCGCCAGCAGCAGGATGCGGGCGACATAGCGCCGCGCATGCGCCAGCAGCATCGTCGAGACGCTAAGGACCAGCGCCAGCATCGCCACCGGCAGGTTCATGCGCAGGGGCGAGAGCACCATGAAGGTGTCGCGCAGCGCCGGCAGCACCAGCACCACGGCCGGCAGCACCCCGAGAAGCAGCACGGCCAGACGAAAGGGCGCCGGCCAGGCGGCCACGCGGCGCGAGTGCATGCCGGCGAACGAGGCCAGCGCGGCCAGCAGCGGCCAGGCGACCAGGTAGCTGGCGCCTGGCGCCAGCCAGCTTGTGAGGACCAGCACCAGCACGAGGCTGGCCAGGCCGGCCAGCATCGCGGCGACGGTGCCGGTCAGCCGCTGCAGGGTGCGCTGCGCAACAATGAACAGCCCGGCGCAGAGGGCGCCGATCCCGCCCAGGTAGAGCAGGGCGTACTGCGTGTGCCCGGGCGCCGCCGGATTCCACGCGCGGTGCAGCTCGGGCACGTGCATCCACAACTGCCAGGCGAGCACGCCGAGCGTGACCGCGATCGAGGGCACGATGAAGCCGGCCTGCAGCAGCGCCGGATAGCGAACGCCCGAGCGCTGCATCGCGATGCATACCGCGCCCACCAGCAGCAGGCAGGCCAGGCGGGTGAACACCCAGAGCATGTCGCCGCTGTAGTGCACCGCCCCGAGCAAGGGCAGCGTGAAATACACCTGCCCGTGCGACGCCTGCGGATCGAGTTTCTGCCCGCCGAAGTGCTGCGTCAAACGCAGCATCGCGCTCCCCATGTGCTGCAGCGTGGGGCGTTCCAGCCGCTGCGGCGTGTCGAGTACGGCGTCGCGGTCGAAGGGGCGGCCGCGGTTTGCGAACTGCAGCACCGGCACGTCGAGGCTGGCCAGCGCACCGACGCGCAGCGGTCGCGGGGCCAGCTGGACAATCTCGTGCATCAGCGACGAACCGCGCACGTCCGGCACGGCGCGCAGCCAGCCATCGATGGCCGCGCCGTTCGCGCCGTGCGTGTTGACCAGCTCCAGCGGCCCGCCGCTGCCGGCGCCATCGAAACGCAGCGCCAGTCCGACCTCGCGCGCCCACGGGTGCTGTTCCGCAAAAGCCTGCATGCCGAGGCTGCCCACGCGCTCGCCGTCGGCAAACAGCACCAGCACGTCGTTGGCGAGTGGCGCGCTGGAACGCAAGGCGCGCAGGGTTTCCAGCAGGGCGGCGCTAGGGGCCGCGCCGCTTGCCGCGCGCAGGCTCGCCGGATCGCTGTCGTAATACGCGGCCAGCAGGATGGCTGGACGGCGCATCCGGTCCGGCGCCGTGCCGGGCAGGCGCACCAGCACGTTATGCACCACGCCCATCGTCGCCTCGTAATTGGCGTTGTAGTCGACGTAGTTCTTCAGCGCCACCGCACGCTGCACCTGCGGCTCCAGGCCGAGTGCGCGCAGTTGATGGACCAGGTAGCCGCGCGCCGCGCGGTTGGCCTTGCTGGCGATCGGGCGCGGCGTGCGCGCCAGTGCCTGCATGTGACTCGCCGCGCGCGCTGCCGAAAACTGCATCGCCGGAGCGTCTAGCGGCGCCGGAGCTGGCAGGGGCGGCTGCGTCGGCCGCAGCGCGGCCCAGCCCAGCGCTGCGACCAGCAGCAGGCTGGCAGCGAGGCCGGCCAGGCCACCGGGAGCGGGTGTGGCGGAATCAGGGAACATGGCAATGCATCCTTGCGTTTAATAAGGGTGAACCGGGGCCTGCCCAATGCACAGGCATAAAAAAACCCGCCAGGCTGAGGGTTGGCGGGTAAAAGGAAAACGGTTTAGCTTATTCGAGCGTCCAGACGTAGGCGATCTGGGCCCAGCCGGCTTCGGGTACGCCGTTGTGCATCGCCGGCTTGAACTGGCACAGGCTCAGGGCGTTTACGGCTGCCCGGTCGAGGTCGCGCGAGCCGCTCGATTTCTGCACGCGCGAGCCGGTCACGCGGCCATCGGTCCCAACCAGCAGGGCCAGGGTGACGGTGCCGGTGTCGCCGTTGCGGGCGGCGCCGATCGGGTACGCGGGCTTGGCGCAGCCGCTGGCGTCGGCCAGTACGGCGCTGCGGATGGCGCCGCTGGTGGGCGTTGGGGTCGTGGGCTGGGCCGGGGTCTCGGCCCGATACGGCTGTGCCGGCTCCGGCATCGGCTGGGGCTCAAGCGTGGCGTGCACCGGGCTGTCCACCGGTGGCGGCGGCACGTCGACGTCGACTTCGACCTCGGGCACCGAGATCGGTGGCTGCACGACCTTTGGCATCGTGGTCGGCGGGTCGGGCGGCGTTGGCGGCGGCTCCACGGGCTTCGGCGTCATGAAGACGGTCAGGTCGTCGGGCAGGCTCGGCATCGAGATGCCCTTGTTGTTCATCATGTTGACGACGCCGACCGCGATCAGGGCGTGCAGCCCGGCGACGATGGCGAATTTGCCGGCTTTGCTTCCGTTGCCGTGTCCCAGGTGAGCGAAATGCATGGCGATCTCCTTCTTGTTATGCCCCGAACGAACGGCTGAGCGGGGTTTTTGCTTACGGAAAGTGCGTCATATGTCCAGCGTGTAGAAATAATATATGCCATTAGATAGCAATAGGTAAAGCGTTTTCTTGGTAATTGTGTATGCGGGCCGTTGTATGGAATAATCCCCTTGTACCCAATCCACCTTCTGTCCAATGGCACACTCGGCTGCCAGCGATTGGCAAGTGCATGTAAGGACAATGAACGGAGAATAGAGTGACGAACCAGAAAACAATCCGCGTCATGCTGGCCGATGACCACCCGATCGTGATGACGGGGTTCGCGATGTCGCTCGCCGCCGAGGGCCTGGACGTGGTGGGCCAGGCACGCACCCCGAGCGAGGCCGTGACGCTGTACGCCGAGATGAAACCCGACGTCGTGGTGCTCGACATCCGCTTCGGCACCGAACTCACCGGGCTCGATGCGGCCCAGAACATCCTGCGCGCCGACCCGCAGGCGAAGGTCGTTTTCCTGAGCCAGTTCGACCAGGACAGCCTGATCAAGGAAACCTACCGCATCGGCGCCCACGCCTTCGTGACCAAGGATTGCGACCCGGCCGACCTGGCCACGGCCGTGCGCCAGGCGCATGGCGGTAAACTCTACTTCCCGCCGCAGATCGCCGAGCGGCTTGCCAGCATCGCGGTGCGCGGCGATGTGTCGCCGCAGTCGCAGCTCGATGAGCGCGGACTCGAGATCTTCAGGCTGATGGCCGAGGGCCTGACGAATGCCGAAATCGCCGAGAAGCTGAACCTGTCCACCAAGACCATCAGCAATACCAGCCAGTCGATCAAGGAAAAGCTGGGCGTGGACCGCCAGGCCCACATCACCAAGCTGGCCGTGA
>JAQGLR010000196.1 GCA_028292765.1 Massilia sp.
GCGAAAGACATCATCGGCCGCACCGCGACGCTGGAAATGCGCATGGTCGATTCGACCATCACGCCCGGCACCGAACTGTCGGCCGCCATTCCGCTGAACTCGGAACTGTTCACCGAAGGCCGCGGCGCCCCGGTCGTGGTGTCGAAAGACATCATCCTGACCGGCGACTATATCTCCAGCGCCGTCGCCACCTTCGACCAGAACCACCAGCCTGCCGTCTCGCTCGACCTGAACGGCGACGGCGGCCGCAAGATCCGCCTGGCAACCCGCGAAAACATCGGCAAGCGCATGGCGATCTTGCTGAAGGAAAAGGGCAAGTACACCGTGCCGTCGGCCCCGACCATCCAGGGCGAACTCGGTTCGACCTTCCAGATCACCGGCATCGGCACGATCGAGGACGCCAACGAACTGGCGCTGCTGCTGCGCTCGGGCGCGCTGTCGGCCCCGATGGAATTCATCGAGGAACGCGTGGTCGGCCCGCAACTGGGCGCCGAAAACATCGCCCGCGGCCTGCACTCGACCGTGTGGGGCTTCGTGGCGATTGCCATCTTCATGATCGTCTACTATCACATGTTCGGCGTCTTCAGCGCGCTGGCGCTGGCGGCCAACGTGATGTTCCTGCTGGCGCTGCTGTCAATGCTGCAGGCGACATTGACCCTGCCGGGTATCGCCGCAATCGCGCTGGCGCTGGGTATGGCAATTGACGCCAACGTGCTGATCAACGAGCGCATCCGCGAGGAACTGCGCGCCGGCGCCACGCCGCAGATGGCGATCACGAACGGCTTCAGCCACGCCTGGGACACG
Source organism: Massilia sp. (assembly GCA_028292765.1). Lineage (GTDB taxonomy): Bacteria > Pseudomonadota > Gammaproteobacteria > Burkholderiales > Burkholderiaceae_D > Telluria. Next base: position 805 of record JAQGLR010000196.1, read on the forward strand.
ATTTTCGACTCGAACGTCACCACCCTGATCGTCGGCCTGGCGCTGCTGATCTTTGGTTCCGGTGCGGTGCGCGGCTTTGCGGTCGTGCACACCCTGGGCATCCTGACCTCGATGTTCTCGGCAGTGTTCGTCTCGCGCGGCATCGCCAACCTGTGGTACGGCCGCCGCGGCAAGAAACTCACGAAGCTGTCGGTGGGCACGGTCTGGACGCCGGACCTGTCAGCTGAAAAGAAATAAGGACTAGGGACTCGTCATGGAATTTTTCAAAATCAAACGGGACATCCCGTTCATGCGCCACGCGTTGATCTTCAACGTGATCTCGGCGCTGACCTTCGTCGCCGCGGTGTTCTTCCTGGTGACCAAGGGCCTGCACTTCTCGGTCGAGTTCACCGGCGGCACCGTGATGGAATTGCGGTACCCGCACGCGGCCGACCAGGAGAAGATCCGCGCCACCTTGCGCGGCATCGGTCATGAAGCACCCGAGGTGGCCAGCTTCGGCACCGCCCAGGACGTCATGCTGCGCCTGCCGCCGGTGAAGACCGCCGCCGGCGCGACCGTCTCGTCGGAAGCCTTCAATGCCATCTGCGCCTCCGAAGGCGGCACGCCGAAGCAGGTCACGGTGACCGAGAAGGGCCAGCAAGTGGCGCGCACCAGCTGCGCCAACCCTGCCGGCGCCGAAATGGTGACGCTGCAGCGCGTCGACTTCGTCGGCCCGCAGGTCGGCGACGAGCTGGCCACCGACGGCCTGAACGCGCTGATCATGGTGATCGTCGGCGTCGTGATTTACCTCGCCGTGCGCTTCGAGTGGAAGTTCGCCGTCGCCGCCATCCTGGCGAACCTGCACGACGTCGTCATCATCCTGGGCTTCTTCGCCTTCTTCCAGTGGGAATTCTCGCTGACGGTGCTGGCCGCCGTGCTGGCCGTGCTCGGTTACTCGGTCAACGAGTCGGTCGTCATCTTCGACCGGATCCGCGAAACCTTCCGCAAGCAGCGCAAGATGACCGTGACCGAAGTCATCGACCACGCGATCACCAGCACCATTTCGCGCACGATCATCACCCACGCCTCGACCCAGATGATGGTGTTGTCGATGCTGCTCTTCGGCGGCCCGTCGCTGCACCACTTCGCGATGGCCCTGACGATCGGTATCTGCTTCGGTATCTATTCGTCGGTGTTCGTGGCGGCTGCGATTGCGATGTGGCTCGGCGTGAAGCGCGAAGACCTGATCAAGCCGGTCAAGGAGAAGGACGAGACCGACGGGGCCGTCGTGTAACTTGTCGGGGCGCGCAGTCATGCGCGCTGCATGAAGAAAAAAACGCCGCCCGGCTCCAGCCCGGCGGCGTTTTTCATTTTTGCAACACAGGCTTTGCGGAGATTCTGGACAAATGTGACATTTCCAGAATTTGTGTGAGATGCCGCACAGAGCAGGCCGCTACCCGAACCTTATAGTGGAACTGTCTCTTTCAGGACATCCCTAGTTTTGGACTTCACCCGCTCCGCTGGAGCGGGTTTTTTTTGCCCGTGCAGTCCGGCGAGCGATACACCGAAAAATGTCACATAAGTGTGAATTGGCGCACAGAGTGTGCGGGAACCGGGAACTATAGTGGAACCGTCTCTTTCAGGACATCCCTAGTTTTGGACTTTGCCCGCTCCCTGAGCGGGCATTTTTTTTGCCGTTTCCCGCATGACCTCCGGCCATCCGTCCCGCGCCGTCCTGCCGCAGTCGCCCCATTTCCTGTCGATCGTGCAACTCAACCGGACGATACCGTCGATACACAAAGTGATATCGGAAGACCGGAAAAATTGATTGGACCGATATTGCTACAACGCCTACCATTACTGACGAGCATCTAAAAACAGCCAGCCTCGATATAGCGGCCACGATAAAAAACGACACAGGAGACGTATGACAGCTATTTCCTTCGGGCGTGCCACGGCCAGTTCCCGCCCTGCCTTCGCGCTGCGCACCACGGTTGCCGCGCTTGCCGGCGCTGGCCTGATCACTAGCGCCACCGTCGGCGCGCAAGAGATTGCCGCCGCCGACACGCCCGCCGCTGTGCCCGCCCAAGCTG
>JAQGLR010000201.1 GCA_028292765.1 Massilia sp.
GGCGCCGCCAGCCGGCACGAACGCCGCGCAGCCTGGCGCCGCCCGCCCGGCCGCCGCCATCGCCCAGCCGGCCCAGCCGGCCACCCCCAAGGAGGGCGCGTAATGCCCGGACCCCGCGCCAACTACATCCTGCTGCCGGTCAGCCCGCTGTTCATCGCGTTCAGCCTGACCTGCGCCTTCATGCTCAACCTGCTGCCCTGGGGCCGCTGGACCGGCGCGCCCGATTTCGTGGCGCTGGTGCTGGTCTTCTGGGGCATCCACCAGCCGCGCAAGGTCGGCATCGGCGTCGCCTTCGGCATGGGCCTCCTGATGGACGTGCACGACGCCACGCTGCTCGGCGAAAACGCACTGGCCTACACGCTGCTGTCGTACGTGGGCACCATGATCCACCGCCGCGTGCTGTGGTTCCCGGTGGCGACCCAGGCCATGCACGTGTTCCCGCTGCTGCTGCTGGCCCAGGCGATCCAGGTGCTGGTGCATTTCTTCGCGACCGGCCGCTTCACCGGCTGGCTGCATTTCATCGAAAGCGCGGTGGCCGTCGCCTTGTGGCCGGTGATCACCTGGCTGCTGCTGGCGCCGCAACGGCGCGCGGTCGACCGCGACCATACCCGCCCGATCTGACGTCCCTCGTCGACGACCGACGCAGAGAATGACGAAGTACAGGAACCATGCAGTAAATGACAGAGATTAAAGACAGCGACCGCGAGATCCACCATTTCCGCATGCGCCTCACGGTGATGCTGGGGATGGTGTTCGTCTGCTTCGGCATCCTGGTCGCCCGCTTCGTCTGGCTGCAGGTGATCCAGCACGACACCTACCATGCCCAGGCCGAGGACAACCGCATCGCCCTGGTCCCGATCGTGCCGAATCGCGGCCTGATCGTCGACCGCAACGGCGTGGTCCTGGCGCGCAACTACTCGGCCTATACGCTCGAGATCACGCCGTCCAAGCTGCAGGCGAACATGGAGTCGGTGATCGACGAGCTGGCCAAGCTGGTGTCGATCGAGCCGAAAGACCGCAGGCGCTTCAAGCGCCTGCTGGAAGAGTCGCGCAGCTTCGCCAGCGTGCCGCTGCGTACCCGCCTGACCGACGACGAGGTGGCGCGCTTCACCGCCCAGCGTTTCCGCTTTCCCGGCGTCGAGGTGCAGGCAAGGCTGTTCCGCCAGTACCCGCTGGGCGAGGTCGCTTCGCACGTGGTCGGCTACATCGGCCGCATCAACCAGAAGGAAGCGGATGCGCTGGCCGAGAGCGACAACGCGGCCAACTACAACGGCACCGAACACATCGGCAAGGAAGGCCTGGAGAAGCGCTACGAGAGCTACCTGCACGGCACCACCGGCTACGAACAGGTCGAGCGGACCGCGGGCGGGCGCGCGATCCGCACGCTGTCGCGCCGTGCCCCGGTCCCGGGCAGCAACCTGATCCTGTCGATCGACATCGAACTGCAAAAGGTCGTCGAGGAGGCGTTTGGCGACCGGCGCGGGGCGTTCGTGGCGATCGAGCCGGAAACCGGCGACGTGCTGGCCTATGTGTCGCGCCCGGGCTTCGACCCGAACCTGTTTGTCGACGGCATCGACACCCAGAGCTGGAACGAACTGAATACCTCGCTGGATAAGCCGCTGATGAACCGGCCCTTGTCGGGCACCTATCCGCCGGGCTCCACCTTCAAGCCCTTCATGTCGCTGGCCGCGCTCGAGCTGGGCCTGCGCCGGCCGTCGGATGCGATCCGCGACCCCGGTTTCTTCATGCTGGGCGGGCACCGCTTCAACGACGACAAGCCGGGCGGGCATGGCACCGTCGACATGTACAAGTCGGTCGTCGAGTCCTGCGACACCTATTACTACCAGCTCGGCCACGAGATGGGGGTCGACCGGATGGCCGCCTTCATGCGCCCGTTCGGTTTCGGCGAGCCGACCGGCATCGACCTCGACCACGAAAAGACCGGCGTGCTGCCGTCCAGGGAATGGAAGGCAAACCGCTTCCGCCGCAACCGCGCGGCCCAGAAATGGGTAGGCGGCGACACCATCTCGATCAGCATCGGCCAGGGCTTCAACAACTACACCATGATCCAGCTCGCGCACGCGGTGGCGAATCTCGCCAACAACGGCGTGGTCATGAAGCCGCACCTGGTCAAGCTGATCGAGGATGGCGCCACACGCCAGCGCACCCTGACCGTGCCGAAGGAAAGCCGCCGCATCCCGCTCAAGCAGGAAAACATCGACTTCATCAAGCACACCATGGTCGGCGTGACCCAGGAATCCTACGGTACCGGCAACCGGGCCTTCAAGAATGCCGGGTATATTTCGGCCGGCAAGACCGGCACCGCCCAGGTGATCGGCCTGAAAGGGCAGAAGTACAACGCCAGCGCGATCGACGAGCGCCACCGCGACAACGCGCTCTACACCGCCTTTGCACCGGCCGACAAGCCGCGCATCGCGATCGCCCTGGTGGTCGAGAACGCCGGCTTCGGCGCGGCCTCGGCGGCGCCGATCGCGAGGAAAGCGCTCGACTATTACCTGCTCGGCAAGCGCCCGCCGCCGCCCGGGCCCGTCACCGATGCCGCCCCGAAGGCGGTTGCGGCAGCCCATCACTAGGAGCCACCGGATGGCCTATTATCCCGAGCGGCGTTCCCTCAGCCGCCGCCTGAAACCGTATTTCAATGTGTTCGACTGGCCGCTGGCGATGATCCTGTTCATGCTCGTGACCACGAGCATGATCACCATGTCCTCGGCCGGCACCGAATTCCCGGGCCGGGTCGAAGCCCAGATGCGCAACTTCATCCTGGCCTTTGTCGTCATGTGGGTGGCCTCGCTGCTGTCGCCGCAAACGCTGATGCGCATTGCGGTGCCGGTGTACACGGTCGGCGTCACCCTGCTGGTGGCCGTCGCCATGTTCGGCATCATCAAGAAAGGCGCGCGCCGCTGGCTCCACATCGGGGTCGACATCCAGCCCTCGGAGATCATGAAGATCGCCACACCGCTGATGATCGCCTGGTATTTCCAGCAGCGTGCCAAGCTGGGGGATTGGAAGTCCTTCGTCGTGGCAGGCGTGCTGCTCCTGATTCCCTTCGTGCTGATCGCCAAGCAGCCCGACCTCGGCACCGCGCTGCTGGTCGGCGCCTCGGGCTTCTACGTCATTTTCCTCGCCGGCCTGCCATGGAAAGTGCTGATCGGCCTGGCCGTGGCCGCCGCCGCCGGCATGCCGGTGGCCTGGTCGATGCTGCACGACTACCAGCGCGAGCGGGTGATGACGCTGATCGATCCGACCTCCGACCCGCTCGGCAAGGGCTTCCACATCATCCAGTCCGTGATCGCCATCGGCTCGGGTGGCGTGACGGGCAAGGGTTACCACCAGGGCACCCAGGTCCAGCTCGAATTCGTGCCCGAACAGACGACCGACTTCGTGTTTTCGGTCTACTCGGAAGAATTTGGACTGGTCGGCAACCTATTTCTTTTGGTAATCTATCTATTGTTGATCGGCCGCGGCGCGATGATTGCCGCCAACGCCCCGAACATGTTCTCGCGGCTGCTGGCCGGCGCGATTACGATGATTTTCTTTACGTATGCCTTTGTCAACATGGGCATGGTGAGCGGGATCCTGCCGGTGGTGGGAGTTCCGCTGCCTTTCATGAGCTACGGCGGTACCGCGTTCATTACGCTGGGCCTCGGCGCTGGTATATTGATGAGCATACAACGGCACCGAAAGCTGGTGCAGACCTGAATGGAGGAGGATGCGATGACCGCTCCGAGACATCTCCCGGCGGTCATTGCCCTCGTGGCATTGATGACCGGATGCGGATCCACTGGCGAACAAAAGCGCCTGGCTCCGCTGCCCTGGCAACATAAAATGAGCGCCGCGCACGGCTCGGTGGTCCTGCCGCCGGCCGGTTCCGGCCGCGGCGGCTACTACAAGGATGACGGCCCCGGCCGCAACATCCCGCCGGGCCTGGAACTCGTTCCCGACGCCGTCGTGCGCGCCGAACCCTATGCCAAGTGGGCGAACCGGCCGTACTCCGTCTTCGGCCAGACCTACAACCCGATCCTGCACGAGCAACCCTTCGTGCAGCGCGGCGTGGCCAGCTGGTACGGCGTCAAGTTCCATGGCCAGCGCACTTCCTCGGGCGAGCCCTACGACATGTACAAGATGACGGCCGCCCACCCGACGCTGCCGATCCCCTCGTATGCGCGCGTCACGAATGTCGCGAGCGGCAAGTCGGTCGTGGTGCGCATCAACGACCGCGGGCCCTTCCACGCCAGCCGCGTGGTCGACGTCTCGTACACGGCGGCGCTGAAGCTGGGCCTGCTGGGCAGGGGCAGCCACGAAGTCGAAGTCGAGCGCCTGTTCCCGAACGACCCGATCCGCCTCGCACGCGAACGCCGCGCCGCGACCTCGCAGGCCCAGGCGGCGGCAAGCGCCGCCGCGCCGCCGTCGCCGCAAATCGCCGCGCTGATGCTGGAAGGCCGCGTGCAGACCGACAGCGCCGCGCTCGCGCAGGCGCTGCCGGCCGCCGTGCCCGCCAAATCGACTGGCGTGGCTGGCTTCTACCTGCAGCTGGGCGCCTGGAGCCGCGCCGACAAGGCGCAGGAGATGAGCCGGCAACTGGCCGATGCCGGCATCGCCGTCGGCAACCTGGAAGTGGCGCCGGCCGGCGCCGTGCACCGCCTGTACGGCGGGCCGTTCGGCTCGCGCGCGGAAGCGCAGCAGGCGGCGCGGGCCTTGCCGTCGCAGTTGGGGTTGAAGCCGATTGTGGTGAAGCGGTAGGGGTCTATCACCTGCAAACGTGCAGCGCCGCCGCCGGCATCCCACGCCCCGCCTCGACGATGCGCCTGCGGATATCGGCATCGATGTCGCGGAAGCGGTAGGCGAAGCGCTGCGATTGCGGGCCGCGCGGCATGATGCGCACGTTTGCGACGCCCTGTTTCGCCAGCGTCGCCGCATGCACGCGCGCGGCCGCCTCGGTCTTGAATACGCCCAGCGAAATCGCCCACCGCAACGGCGACTCCCCCTGCATCGCGAAAAACGTCGTCATGCCGCGTTCGCGCAGCTCGGCGAGGCGGCGCTCCGCGCCTTCCTTGCCGCCCTGCGGGGGCAGGTAGACGAGATGGCTGGTCACTTCCTGGAACGGCACCGTCAGGCGGGCCTGGCGCGTGCCCAGGTCGAGTTTCGCGAGGCGGGTTTCGAAGCGGCGCGCGTCGCCCGCCGTGAAGGCGTCGCTCTCGACGCAGGCCACGAGAGGGGAGGCGGGCGGCGCCGGGTCGGCCGGCAAGGGCGCGGGCGCAGTCCCGGAGATCGGAAGAC
>JAQGLR010000235.1 GCA_028292765.1 Massilia sp.
CGGGCAGGTCCTGCGCGCGCAGCGTGGTCTTGGCGGCCATCATGCCGCAGCCGATATCGACCCCGACCGCCGCCGGGATCACCGCGCCGAGCGTCGGGATGACGCTGCCGATGGTCGACCCTTTGCCAAGATGCACGTCGGGCATGACGGCGACGTGATGGTAGATGAACGGCAGCTGCGCCAGCTTGGCGAGCTGCTCCTTGGCGGCCTCTTCGACGGGCACGCCGCGGGTCCACATTTTGACGGGCTTGGCTTTCTCGGCGCCGAGCAGTTCGTAGTCGGGCTGTTTCATCGCTCATGTCTGGTTCAGGCGGCAACGGTTTCATCATCGCCGAATTTGCAGAACGGGGGAGTCCGGGAGAAGCAGGCGCCGCCAGGGCGATAGAGACTTGTCCAGTTGCATGGCGAGAACGGCACGTTCTATACTCTTGCATGCGAAAACTTCTTCTGCTCGCGCCCCTGCTGCTGGCCGGCTGCGTCGACGGCTCGGCCACGTATTACATCGACGGCAACCAGCACGCCCTGTCAGTGCGCGCGACGCAGGCGTATTTCTGGAACAAGGATGTGACGATCGACCTGATCGCGACGCGCATGCCGGACTGCCAGCGCCGCATCGCGCTGGGCGAATTGCCGGTCTCACGCCTGGAACTGGAGCTGTTCGCATCGGGCGAGAACGAGTACACGCTGCGCGCCGGCGAACAGGCATGGCGCGTCGAAACGCAGGGATGCAGCCAGATGGAAGCGCCCGAGCAGGTGACCGGGCAGCCGCTTGGCCTGTTCCACCTCGACAACGACAAGAAGTTTATTTTCGAGGCGGCGGCGGAAACACCGAAGGGCTGATCAAGGGCGTAGCCAGCCGCGGGCGATCGGCGCCGCCAGCACGCGGCGGTAGACATGTTGCATCAGCGAAGCGATGGCGCCCGCCACCGCCTGCCCTCTGCGGCTGTTGGCAAGGACCGCCGCCACGCCCGACACGATCAAGGCGCACACCATGTCCAGCGGCCAATGCACACCGAGGAAGACGCGCGCCCAGCACACCACCACGGACAACACCAGCAGCGCCCTGCCCAGGCGCTGCGCCTCGCGCAACTGGCACAGCATGAGTGCGATTGCCACCGACAGCATGCTGGTCGCGTGATCGCTCGGGAAGGAACTGTCCGGCGCGTGCTCCAGGAAAGTCTGGCCGATGCCGACCACGAAGGGACGCGGGTAAGACCATATCAAGCCGATGATCTTGCTCATCGTGAGTGCGATGACGGCGGCCAGCAAGGCGCGCACGGCCGCGTCGCGCTGCCCTGCCACACCATTGGTCCACATCAGCACCAGGCCAAGCGGCACGATCATGATGAGCCACTCGGCAGCAAAGACGGCGCCATGCAGGTGCCAGCCCGACAGGCCGGGCGCGGCGTTGATAAGCGAAAACAGGGAGTGATTCAGGGCGTCGAACATGGCTGCGATATAAAAGAGACAATATCCGAGCTTAGCTCAGCCGTTCGACGCGCACGTTTTGAAAGCGCAACAAATTGTGACAATTCCGGCATCGCCGACGGCTGTGTCTGCTTAACGTCATGGATGCGTGCGCAGTCGGGCAGCCGGCGCCGCCAGGCGGAGGGCCTGCATCCCATGCCGCCTCAGCGCGGCCGCATCAGCCGATGCAATTGCGCCAGCTCCGTGTCGCGCCCAAGCTTGTCGAGCGTGCGCTCGAGCAGCGTGCGCTCGCCGTCACGCACCATCGTCCATTGGGTGAAATATTCGTGCACGGTGCGCCATGGCGGAAACTCGCGCGGCAAACTGCGCCAGGCCGCGCCCGTGTGCAGGAAATACAACACCGCGCAGTACACGTCGTACAGGTCGTGCTTGCGCGGACGCGTCTTGCGGCGCGCCGCTTCGAGCATGTCGCGCACGAGGTCGAACTGCTCGCGTGGAATGTCACTGGGGAATTCGGGCCTGGTCATGTCGTTCGCCCCAAAATCTCTTTGAGGCGAAGTTTATGAACAGGTTCCCGGCGGACGCGCATGCGCCCATGAATCAGTCGCTCAGTCGCGCGCGAGCGCCAGGAACTCGGTGCGCAGCGCCAGGTTCGGCTGCAGTTCGCCCAGCATGCACGAGGTGATGGTTTCCTCGCCCTGGGTGCGGATGCCGCGGCTTTCCATGCACATGTGGCGGCACTTGACGACGACGCCGACGGCTTTCGGTTCCAGCACTTCCATCAGCGCATTGGCGATCTGCATCGTCATGCGCTCCTGCACCTGCAGGCGCTTGGAGAAGATGTCGACCAGGCGGGTCAGTTTCGACAGCCCGACAATTTTTCCGTTCGGCAGGTAGCCGACGGTTGCCTTGCCGAAGAACGGCGCCAGGTGGTGCTCGCAATGGCTGTAGACCGGGATGCCGCGCACCACGATCAGTTCGTTGTATTGCTCGGCGCCGTCCTCGAAGGCCTTCAGCACTTCGACCGGGTCCTGGTTGTAACCCGAGGTCCAGTGCTTCCAGGCCTTGGTCACGCGCGCCGGCGTTTCGTGCAGGCCGGGACGATCTGGATCTTCGCCCAGGCTCGACAGCAGGCGACGCCAGTCATTTTCGGTGAA